>CALKWW010000029.1 GCA_938003945.1 uncultured Bacillota bacterium
GCAATAACAGTATTAAAATAAATTTTGACGGTGGCGATTTATCTTCCGATACAGGCTTGTTCCTTATAAAAGAATTTGTTCATAAGATTGGTTTTGATAAAGTAGTAGCTGTCTCTACAAGATAGAGTTTTATGAAACTTTGGAAAACATCCGCAACCTTAATCTTCAGCCCAAGCTGGAATAGCAATTTTTTCGTACCTTGACAAGTTCAAAATTGAGATAACTGTTTCTACAGGAGAAGTATGCCTTTTTTTAGGTGACATAACCATCAGTTTTTGATATTTTGAACTTTAAAGCATTAACAATGGGAAAATTATTTTTTTGCATCACCGTGAATAATTCAGGATAATTATACAAGGATAGTTGACTCTCCCCTTATTTCCGTGCTAATAGCGCTTGGATTTCGGTCAAGGTGTCTTATTAGACAACTTCTCATTAATTTTTATTTTACTAAATGAGAGTGCGATTCACCAAAGAGGTTAGGGACTTGATAGATGAATATCTAGTTGATGAAGGTACCAGAAAATAGTATGCCCAGGCCGTCTACTCTTTTCATATAGAAGATTTTGTATTATAAATGAAGAAAAATAGGGTCTAGCAAGAAATTCCTTTTAATAGTATAATAGGGTTAACTAAATAGAGACTCACTATGAGCTTGGTAAAACTATTATGTAGCACGGAAGGAAGGGATTATAAAAAATATGGTATAGCCAAGAATGAAAGAGCAAATAAAGATTTTGTTAGCTTTTATTTGATGACACAATACTCTAATAGTGGTATGCGGAAAGTAGAATATAGATGAGGAGAGGATTATTTTATGGAAATATTTGAGTATTTAGAAAAATATGATTGTGAGCAATTGATATTTTGTCGAGATCGTGATACGGGGTTAAAGGCTATTATAAGTATAAATGATACTACTTTGGGGCCAGCTCTGGGAGGCATGAGAATTTGGGATTATGAATCTGAAGAGGATGCTATGTTAGACGTATTGAGATTGGCACAGGGAATGACCTATAAAAATGCAGCGGCTGGCTTAAATCTTGGGGGTGGAAAAGCAGTAATTATAGGCGATGCTGCAGAGATAAAGAGTGAAGAATTATTTAGGGTATTGGGAAGATACATAGAAGGTTTAAATGGTAGATATATAACTTCAGAGGATATGAATACTACAACTCAAGATATGGCATATGTAAATGAAGAAACTGATTTTGTAGTGGGTTTAGAAGGGAAAAGTGGCAATCCATCTCCAGTGACAGCCTTTGGAGTATTTAGGGGAATTCAGGCTGCAGTTGACGAAGTTTATGGTAGCGATAATTTAACGGAAAAGGTAGTTGCAGTTCAGGGATTAGGTTCAGTAGGATATGAAGTATGTAAATACTTACATGAGGCTGGAGCCAAACTATATGTCACAGATATTAGAAAAGAGCTCATTGAAAAAGCAGTGGAAGAGTTTAATGCTACAGCGATAGCTCCAGATGATATATATGAAGTTAATTGTGATATTTTTGCCCCCTGTGCCATGGGTGCAGTAATAAATGACTTTACTATAGAGCAACTCAAATGTAAGATTGTGGCTGGCTCTGCTAATAATCAGTTGGCAGATAATGAACATGGGGATATGTTAATGAAAAAAGGAATACTCTATATTCCAGATTTCGTAATAAACAGTGGAGGAGTAATGAATGTCTATGAAGAGATGAAAGGCTATGACAGGGAAAGGGCAATGGCTAGAGCTTCTACTATTTATGAGAGTGTAAAGAAAATAATTGAGATATCAAAAAGTGAAAACATATCCACCAATAAAGCAGCTGAGCGAATGGCTGAGGAGAGGATAGAAAAGATAGGTAGAACTAAGACAATCTATTTAAATAAATAGTTTGCAATATATTAGATGGCCAATTGGCCATCTAATTTTTTAATGCCAATAAAACAGCGTTATTGAAGGGAGGAAGAGCAAAGGGAGTACTTTTCCCACTAATTATTTATATGTATAATATGAAAAATGTGTGTCAGTGGTGGGGAAATATTAAGGGGAGCACTTTATTTGAACAGTATTGAATAGAGCTAACTGTGTATTGGTATAGATGAAATTGTAGAGAGGCTTTACTTGCATAGTAGTGAATAGAGTCTAGCAAGATATGCTGTTTAATAGTATAATAAAAATATGCCAAGAGCAACTAAAAAGATTCACTATAAATTTGATAAGAAATGGGGTTTAGTATGAAGGGTAGAATTAAATACTATAATTCAAAAAGAGGTTTTGGCTTTATTGTAGGGGAGGATAATGACGACTATTTTATGCATATTTCCGATGTAAAATCGTATGAGCTTCCAGAGCAAGGGGCTTTTGTTGAGTTTACGCAGTCTAGCAATGAGAAGGGACTTTGTGCTGTTGATGTATATGTATTAGAAGCGAATCAGACATCTTCAATAATTATATTGGGAGATGTGAGAATTAAGAAGAATAATATAAAAAATTATGGTATAACTAAGAGGCAATACGCCTATGAAAAAATATATGAGATCGAGCAGGTAGATGGAAAATTTAGTCGGTTTTTATTTGGTGATACAACTCTTGTTTGGAGAGGAAAAACTCAGAGGATTAGCGAAAAGCGCTATAAAAATTTAAGGGCTGTAAATGATAAGCCTGAATATACTGAGTTTGGTCGTATGCCATATCGTGCGCGGGAAGATGGAATATGCTCTACCTATAAAAAATATATAGATTCAGAAGGTAATATTGTAGAGTCGGACTATATATATACGAATGAATGGACTGATGAAGAAGAACCACCCTATGTTATGAAGGCAATAGATTGCCTGTATATTACCACTTATCAAAATGACAATTATATTTTTAGACAGGATGAAGTTGAATTTGATGTACATGAAAAGTGTGTAGAGATAGATAGAGCTTTTTCTCGAAGAGATGGAATTTAATTATAGTACAAATAGATCTATATGGTTTTATACATATGTATTTGATTTTAAGATAGATACTATACATATACTATAATTGATTGTATATATGCAATTTTTTATACTTGTATATATAACTGCAACTATCTATTAAATCTGATATAATATATGCAGATTATAATATAGGAAGGACAGAATTCATGGGAGAACAGAGTTTAATAGCGGTTATTGGAGATCTAATAGATTCTAAAAATATAGAAAATAGATTTGTAGTCCAGGAACGATTAAAGGAAATACTAGAGGAGGTAAATCGATACTATAGAGAGTATATAGTATCTAAGTGGACTATTACATTAGGCGATGAGTTTCAAGTGTTAATGAGGCCCAATTTAAAACTATTTGAGATGTTAGATCTTATATCCTATAAGATGCGGCCTAATAAAATTAGATATGGAATTGGATTGGGAGATATAAAGACGAGTATAAACTATGAAGAGAGTATAGGCGCAGACGGTCCCGCTTATTGGAATGCAAGGAAAGCTATTGAAAGTATTCACGACAATAATAACTATGGGAATAGTAAAACAGCTTTTATAAGTGGGAGTAGCAATGACGAGATTATAAACAATCTATTGGCATATACAGATTGGATGGAAGAGAGATGGACTGATAGTCAAAGGGAGGTTTTATATTATCTCATAGATAATAATATGTATGGCGAAAAATTCGAGCAAAAAAAGGTAGCAAAAGCGCTCAATATATCCCAGTCGGCAATGTCAAGGAGAGTAAAATCAAGTGGAATAAAATTATATCTATCCAGTAGAAATAGCATATCTAAACAAATAAAAAATATGGGGGGTTTTTAAGATAAATAATTGGACCGTCATTTTATATATTTTTTATTTTCTCCTGGAATACTATCTATATATGGATATTGAATCTAACAATATAATATATAAAATGGGATTAAGAGATCACTTTATATATTTAACTATTGGTTCTGTGATTTTATGTATAATAAATTTTGAATACTATATCTCCATAATACTATGTTTTATAATACATGTGGTAATAGATATAATATTAAAGGATTTAGTAAAGAGTAGGAGTATTAGCAGAGGAACTGATGAAAGCATAGAGATTAGAGCTCATGTGATTCATCAACTAGCGCATATTGTGGCTATATATATAATTGGAGCGCTCTTTGTTGGTGAAAGTTCAAATTTTATGCTTGATGGTTCAAATGTCCTTTTAAAGTGGATACTATTATTGATTATTATAGTAAGACCGACTAATATGAATTTCAAAGTTCTATTTCAGAAATATGCACCTAAGGAATGCGATGATGAGGATACTGTAGAAGGCGCCGGCGCTATAATCGGAATATTAGAGCGATTGCTAGTAAGCGTTCTTTTGTATTATAATCAGTTTGGAGCCATAGGTTTGGTGTTCACAGCTAAATCCGTGGCAAGGTTTGATAAGATCTCAAAGGAACCTAGCTTTGCAGAGTATTATCTAATAGGTTCTCTTTTCAGTATACTTTCAGTCCTAGTATGGTATTTACTCATCTTTAATTGAGCAAAACCTTGTGTAATTTTTTTACATATATTTTCTTGACAATTGGTTAAATACAGATTATAATATTGGAAATTCATACTTTAAAGACAATGAAAAGGAAAGTAGATAGCGAGATATATTACAGAGAGCTTCGCTTGGTGAGAAGAAGTATAGAAGACGTTATCGAAAGTGGCCTTGGAGTATCATATCGACTGCATATATAAATAGTCACTTTACATATATGCATAGAATATGATGGGAACGCCCATTAAAGCGTCAGAGTATCGAATATTTGAATATATTCCGTACTTTAAGAGGTCTGTATTGTGAAATGCAGATAAATTAAGGTGGTACCACGAAGCGATAGTTCTCGTCCTTGAAATGTAGTAGAGGAGGGGAATTTTTTATATTATTTTTAAAATAACTATCAAACTATGGAGGGATTGTAGTGAAAGAACTTGATAAAAATGCAAAAATAGAGACGAAGTGTATACACTCAGGTTATACACCTCAAAATGGAGATCCACGAGTAATGCCAATTGTACAGAGTACCACATATTATTTTGATTCTACAGAGCATATAGCTGAGCTTTTTGATATGCCAACAGAATGTATGTATTCACGTTTTGCTAACCCAACTTGTGATGCAGTTGAAAAGAAGATTGCGGCTCTTGAAGGTGGTGTTGGCGCAATGTTGACTAGTAGCGGACAGGCAGCTACTTTGCTTTCGATTCTCAATCTATGTTCTGCAGGTGACAGTTTTATATCAACTTCAGCCATATATGGTGGTACGGTGAATCTATTTTCAGTAACACTTAAAAAGCTAGGCATTGAATGTATCTGGGTGGATCCAGATGCCTCAGAAGAGGAGATCCAAAAAGCGTTCCAACCCAATACAAAGGCAGTTTTCGGTGAGACCATTGCAAATCCTGCACTGACTGTGTTTGACATTGAGAAGTTTGCCAATGTTGCACACAAAAATGATGTACCCCTTATTGTCGACAATACATTTGCAACTCCCATTCTCTGTCGTCCTATTGAATTTGGCGCAGATATTGTGATACATTCCACTACCAAATATATGGATGGCCATGCTGTACAGGTTGGTGGAGTTATTATAGATGGTGGCAATTTTGATTGGGCAGCAAGCGGTAAGTTCCCTGATTTCACAGAGCCCGATGAGAGCTATCATGGTGTGGTCTATACTCGTGAATTTGGGGATATGGCCTATATCATTAAAGCAAGAATGCAACTAATGCGTGATTTTGGATGTTATCCTGCGGCCCATACGGCATTTTTATTGAACCTTGGCCTTGAGACATTGCATGTTAGGATGAAACAGTATTGTGAAAATGCATTGAGAGTTGCACAATTTCTAGAGAAGTCGGATAAAATTGTATCAGTAAACTATCCTGGACTTGAATCAAATAGATATCATGAACTTGCAAAGAAATATCTGCCTTTGGGGTCAAGTGGTGTCATTTCTTTCATAATCAAAGGTGGTAAGGATAATGCAGTAAAATTTATGGATAGCCTTGAGCTTGCATCTAATGTTGTACACGTAGCAGATATACGTACTTGTGTTCTGCATCCTGCATCATCTACCCATAGACAACTTACAGATGAGCAGCTTGTTGCAGCTGGTATTGATGGAGGCATGATTAGACTTTCAGTTGGACTTGAAAATGTTGAGGATATTATTTCTGATATCGATCAGGCCTTGGCAAAGATTTAATTTAGACAAAGCGATTGTGGATATGCTTGTCGAAGCAGGTTTTAAAACGGAAGTTGGTTGACCCCGGTGTCTATGATATGACCAGTCAAGAAGAAATCGAGGGAATAGTCGCTAGAATATTAAAAGAGTCCTGAAAAAACTATGGATAAATCTTGATTGTGACTTCAAGACCCGGGGTGAAATTATAGCAAGTTTAAAGAACTTAGTTTATGCAGCCCAAAACTTTAGAGACAAACTTTAAATATTATTAGATCTTTATATTTTTCCATTTACCAGATCGATAGCGCATTACTATTAGTAAAGAGCGCACTACTTGATCTGCAGCTATTGCTATCCATGCTCCTTTCAGTCCCCAGTCTAGGGAGTTAATAGTAAATTTCGCAAGTCCCGGTCGCAATAGTAATACAGTTATAAATGTGATGATCGCTGTAGCCTTAGTATCTCCTGCCCCCCTTAAAGCGCCAGATAATATAAATTGTGTCGATTGAAATGGCTGGATAAGAGCTACTAACTTAAGTATTTTTGTCCCTTGTTCGATGATCAATGTATTATCAGTATATAATTTCATAATGGGTTTTCCAAAAAAGAAAAATACTAAGCCGAGTAAAAGGGAAATTGTCATTCCTATACGCCTTGTACGGCTACAATAAGCTTGTGCCATATCAGGGCGTTTTTTTCCTAGGCTCTGTCCCATAAGTGAAGTGGCGGAGACTGCAAATGCCTGCCCGTTCATAAAGGACATGGCCCTAATATTCATACATATCTGATGGGTCGCAAATGGTATAGTTCCAAGCGAAGTAACAGTCTTTACGAAAGTGATCATACCAGCTCGCATAATTAGTTGTTCAATCATAGCAGGGATGCCTATATTGAAAATATTTTTTAAGTATTCCCAATTGGGTTTTAGGCTTTCTTTTATCTGTAGATGGAGATATTGATCTTCACGCAATATAACTATCATTGCCAATACAAAGGCTACAAATTGTCCAATAATAGTGGCCAATGAAGCGCCGGCGATCCCCATTTTGGGAAAGCCAAAATGTCCAAATATGAGGAGATAATTAAATACTACGTTTACAACATTTGCTATTAAATTATATGCCATTGCTGTTCTAGAGTTACCTATTCCACGTAAAGCGGCGGTTACCGTACTTGTCAATGCCATAAATAAAAATCCTATCATTTGAATCTTTAAGTATATAGTTCCGCCCTCTAGAGTCTTGGCATCAGTTGCCCCCATAAAGCGGATCATAGGTCCTGAAAATATAAATCCCACTACAGATGCTGCAAGGGATAGTATGAAAGTAAGTAGCATTGCCTGATTTAATACAGTATTGGCTTTTATGCGACTGTCTTCTCCTTTGTACCTTGCAACTAATGCTGTTGCTCCCACATTCATCGCCATAAACATGGTCATCATTAAAAATTTTGGTTGCATGGTTAGTCCTACCGCAGAGATGGCCCATGGGCCTAGACGTCCCACCATTATCATATCTACCATCGATGCCAATTGTGTTAGCACAAATTCTACTAGAGATGGCCAGGCTATCTGTACTATATCATGATATAGCATACCAGAGTTTACCTCAGGGGGAAGATATCTGCTTACTCTTTCCCCCTTACCATGACTACTTTCATCATCATCACCTGATTCTACCAGATCCAGTGCCATTTGATTGCTACGCCTGTTGAAAATTTTTTTTAGTTTTGTTTTCACGTTTGGTTGTTCACATCCTTTAATTATTTTTATTTTCTTTGAGTACATGGATGATCAATATAAATACTAAAAATTATCTATTGATGAGCCAAATTCTTTGGTTTCAAATTTGATTATCTATGGATTGACAATTCCATGTATGAAAAATTGCTGCTATAGGCATAAAAAAAAGACAGCTTTGCGCCTTCACATCCAATATCTTGTTCTATTTACTATATCCGAACTTATTATATAGTATTAAATATATTTTTGCAATTGCGATAGATAGTAGAGGATGCTATATAATTTATGAAATTATGATCATATAATTTGGTGAATATATAAAAATTTAGTATAATGGAGTAGACAACATACATTTTGGGTATACAACTCACTAAAAGCATTTAAGGAGAGGCTAATATGGCTAAGGAGAGTATTTATAAATATATAAATAATATGTCTACAAAGCATCCACGGTTACCGTATATATTTCAAGATCCATATATTGCGGGTTGGAAAGATATTACCTATGTATTATGGTATGATAATTTACCTTTTGTAATCAAGGAAAAGCTAGCAGTGGACTTAATGGATCAGATAGTCAGGTGTATAGAAAACCAGTCTTCAATGGAAGAGCTCAGGGATATGTTACGTGAACAGCCAATTATATTTTACTTAACTAATATAAACAAGCGTATCAAATTATATATATCTGAAAGACTAGTAGACAAAAGAACTCTATACTCCTTTGGGATAAAGTTAGCTACCCAGGGTCACTCAGAGGAAGAAGTGAAACTTGGGATGCTCATTCTCGGAGCTTTTGAAAACGATCTTGTGAGGCAAATATTGAGAACTTTGGGTCTACATAGTACTTTTACTGTCTATGCATTAGAGGCGTCTTCAAATTTTAAGAATCAAAATCAGTTTGTATATGAACTGGCTAAAGGAACATGTGGCTATGGTAAATTGGCAACGCTACATTTTTTAAATCCTATATTTGAAGAGCAAAAGGAGTGGATGTTTGAGAAAGGTAGTATAAATGAGGTGGTGCCTAATCTTTCGGCTATAATATGCATTGAAAAAGCAGATATGTCAAACTTTTATGAAGAACTAGTATTGACGGAGGCTAATATATCCAATTTATCCTACATGCTGGCCTATTCGTTGGAAAGCAATAGTATAATGTCTTTTTCCAATGCCTTTATGCTTGCAGAGAAATATTTAAACTTTGCTAAGACGCATGCTAAAACATTTATTGATTTGGCAGCGGCTGTCATGATTGAAAATAGCATATTTATTTATTGGAGACGGCTGGCTGAAGAGGAGGAAGAACAGGATTTTGAAGCATTAGAGAGGCAGGTCTTTGCTAAGTGGGATTGTAGTAAGATAATTAACCAATCTAAATGGGAGAATGTTGTGCTACAGGAATTGACTGAACCCAAGCAGCAGACAAGTATGATCGTTCAAGTATTAGAGAGAATAGAGATGATTCCAACTTTTTGGACGTTTGCCCTATTATTAGAGAGAGATCCATTTGATATGGACATATTGAGATTCATGCTAATCATATATCCTGAGGAATATATTGCAGATGTTCTGCAATATCTGCAATATATTTTACCAGAGGAAGTATTAGCTGAACATCCTCAAATAATCGATGATGATGATATTACAGCTGAGTACAAGCCAGATATTTGGCTTGTATATCTACTCAAAGCTCTGCAAGACGTTCAATGCTATGAAGAGGAGTTATTTATCTCTTGTTTGACATGCCGCTTCCCAGACGTGCGATTAGAGGCAGTAGAAGCACTCAGGCAATTCAAGTCGAGCTGGGGTGAAAAGGTCATTTCAGCATTAGAGCATGCCTATGAATTAGAACCTATGGAAGATATAAAAGAGAAGTTATTAGACTTAATGGGGAAGAAAGGCCCAAAAGGGGAAAAACAGCGGGAATATGTGGATATCTCTCAGGTTCAAATCAATCCATCCTCACTGGATATATTATTACTCAATACAAGTATTGCTGGGATTTTCTACCGGGATATATGTGAAGTTAAAGATAAAGTTAGGGCAGGCGATATACTCTACCTTGTGCGGGAGCCAGGCAATAAGCATGATAAAAAGGCTATACAGGTGACCACAGAAGATGGATATGTATTAGGATATATCCCAAGGGTTGATAACGCTATACTTGCTAATTTGATGGATTCGGGAGAGAGGTTATATGCTATTTTGCTCAGCGATGATATAGCACGTGCCAAGCCCGATATAAAGATAATGCTAAATAAGGTAGGGGAGGAATGCGTAAATTAAAAGTGGATAAAAAGCAAAGATAAAATTGAAAACCGGATGGTATACCATCCGGTCATGATAGTCAATTATTCCTCTATCTTTATTTCATATGTTATAGGTGCAGCTTTATCTAGCATGGCAGAGACGCCGCAGTATTTTTCTTGGGATAGAGATACAGCCCTTTCTATTTTATCTTGGGGGAGATCCTTTCCCTTGAAGAGATATACAAGATGAATTTTCGTATATACCTTTGGGTGTTCTTCAGATTCTTCTGCCTTTACTTCAATGTTAAAGTCGTCAGGTTTTACCTTCATCTTATTTAAAATTGAAACCACATCTATACCTGTACATCCAATTAGCCCAGCTAATAACAGAACTTTTGGTCGAGGTCCTAAATCTTGCCCTCCTACTTCTGGCGTGGCATCAGTGATGAGAGTATGACCGTCAAGATCCATTTCAAAGGCCATATTTCCCTTTAGATGAGCTTTTACATGCTTTGTACCCATAAAATACACCCCTTTTAAAAGATTCAAAAATCTATAGTTTTACTCATTTTATTAAATTCAGAATATCACAACTTGTTATTATTTATAACCGTTTTATTGAGGTATAAACATTTCTTTCATACCATTTAGATAAAGTGCTAAAATCTTATGCATATTAACAGATTTTTTTGTATGTCCTTAATATTTTTCTTTGAGCAGTTTTTCAAATGTATTTACATCATTGCTAAATGTAAGAGGTTTTACTGCCGGTCCTGAGATCACCTCTCCCTCATATGAAAATCGTGAGCCATGGCAAGGGCAGTCCCAGGATTTTTCGGCTTCATTCCAGTTTAGTTCACACCCCATATGCGTGCATGTGGTATCTACTAGATGCACAGTGCCGTTTTCATCCTTAAAGGCGCCTACCCTCTCACCATCTATCTTTAAAACTTTTGCCTCACCTGGGGCAAGCTCTAATTCCTTTGAAAGTTGAGAGAGCTTGCCGTTTAAGAGCTGTTCTGCCACATTATAGTTCTCTACGATGAAGTTTTTAGCAGAGGATATAATTGTCTTACGGGATGGATTATATACATCTTCCCATGAACTTTCTCCTTTGATTATCAGATCCCTAAGGATCATGGCAGATACCATACTATTTGTCATACCCCATTTTCCAAATCCAGTGGCAATGTACAGATTAGGGGTGTCAGAGGTAAAATTGCCCACATAGGGTAGTCCATCCAATGTCATACAGTCTTGTGTGGACCAGCGAAAGGGGATATCTTCTATTGTAAATATATTGCTGGCAAAATCTATGAGCGTCTTATAATGCTCTGCAGTATCTATGCCCTGTCCAGTCTTATGATGCTCACCACCTACAAATATTATCTCTCCACTATCAGTAACTTGATTTCTAAGGGATCGCGCTGGATCTTCGGCATTTATATACATTCCACCAGGGTATTTTTCTTTTGCCTTAACTGCCACAACATATGATCTTTCGGAATAAATTCTGGTGTAATATGCTGCAGGTTTATTATAAAAGGGATAGTGGGTAGCAATTATGATCTTCTGAGCTGTAACTTTTTTCCCTTGATCAGTGGTAATTATATAATCTGTGTTATCCTCCATATCTACTACTCTACTCTGTTCAAATATACGGACACCACTATTGTAGATATTTTGTGCCAGGGCAAGTAGAAACTTACGTGGATGAAATTGGGCTTGATTGTCAAACCGAACAGCTGCCTTGATGGGTATGGGAAAGGGTATCTCCTCCACATATATTGCCTTTATTCCCAAATCTGAGGCAATTTTAACCTCATCATTTATCTTTTGTATATATTTTTCCTGCTCTGTATATACGAATGCCGATTGCTCTATATAGTCACAATCTATTTGATTTGTGTCTGCAATTTTCTTTATTTCATGGATGGCAGATTCATTTGCATCGGCATATTGCCTTGCCAATTCAATTCCCATCTGACTTGCTATCTTATTATATATAAGTCCGTGTTGTGATGTTATCTTTGCGGTTGTATGTCCTGTAGTGCCTTGTGCTATGTGGTCGGCTTCAAGTACTACTATATTGAAGCCTTCATCTTTCATCAGATATGCACATAAAATTCCCACTATACCTCCACCGATTATTGCGATGTCTGCATTTATATCCTCATCTAAAGTTGGATACTTTGTGGTATCTGTAGAAGCTAGCCAATAGGATTGGGGTGGACTTTTCAAATATCTTTGATTATCTATGTCCATAATATTCCTCCATATTAGATTTATTATAATTTATTCTTTACATTTTTGATAAAAATATGTAGCATTTTAAATTATCGGATACATGACGAATAAAAAAAATTTATCTGCAAAGTCTAACTATACAAGACAATTGGAGGTGATATCTTGGAGATACAATTATCACAAAAAGAGCGAATGTTATTGGAAGATGGGAAAAAGCAAGAAGAACTATGTGTACAAAAGTATCAAGGCTATGCAAATCAGGTTCAGGATGTACAACTTAAAAATCTATTGACAGAGATTGCTCAAGAAGAACAGCATCACTATGATATGATAGATCAGATGCTACAAGGAAATGCACCAGATATGTCTCATGCCGGAGGAATGCCAACTCCACAAAGCAGCAATACTCTACAGGGACCTAGTCCCAACACAAGCGAACAAATACTATTAGAAGATTTGTTATCTACTGAAAAATATGTTTCTAGCCTCTACGATACAACTGTATTCGAGGCAGCAGATCCTAAAGTCCGTCAAGCTATTCAGCATATACAAAGAGATGAGCAAAATCATGGAGAAAAACTCTTTAACTATATGAACAGTCATGGAATGTACGATCTAAAATAGAGGTGATGTTCCAGCAAAAAGTCAGGCTTAGCCTGACTTTTTTATTGGGGATTTAATGGAGTTATGATAGATGTGAAATGTATAGAGACAAGTTTTCGACTTATATGATATAATGAATAAAATGGTAACCATAAAACTTGCAAATTATACTATAAGCAGATCGCGAAACCATATGGAGGATGTCTATCGAATATGATACTGATTATACAGTTAATTTAACCATAATAAGTACTACCCATATCTATTTATGTGCAGAAAAGGAAAGCAGAAGTTTACAGAGAGGTGTAAATATGATAACTGAGCATTTTAGAGATATAATGGACAACTATCTCGATAGCAAAAGTACTGGTAGGTTTAACAAAAACCATGAAATGTTTAAGCTCATCAATTATACTACGACAGATGCCATAGATGAAATTGCAAAGAAATACAATTTAATGGCAAGAGGTTCTTGCGGAGCAGGCCGATGGACAAACTATCCTTGGATTGCAATATATAATGATGAAATAACGACAACAATTCAAAGGGGAGTCTATGTTGTATATCTGTTTTCTCAAGATATGAATAGAGTGTATCTAACTTTAAACCAGGGATGTACTAATTTAAAAAAAGAACTTGGGACTAAAGCAGCAAGGGAAAGTATGATTGAAACTAGAGAATATATAAGAACAGTTATAGGAAATAAGCGTTTTAATACAGACAATGATCTTATGATAGGAAACATAGATTATGAAATAGGTGCAATTTTTTATAGGAAATATCAAAAAGACAATCTGCCTAGGGAGAAAGAATTTCTAGATGATTTACATGATATGATAAGGATTTATAATGACTATTACAATTTGATATTCATAAAAGAGAACAAAATATCAGATGAATATCAAACAAAGAATTCGGGAGAAGTTAATATGAGAGATAATATAATTAAAATAGAACAGTATATAAAGTCCAAGGGTTTTATTTTTTCATATGAAGACTTGAGCAATTTTTATCTTAGCTTAAAGACAAAGCCATTTGTTATTTTAGCCGGAATTAGTGGTACAGGAAAGTCAAAATTAGTAAAATTATTCGGCGAAGCAGTAAATGCTACATCGTCAAATAACCGCTATAATATAATAAGTGTAAAACCAGATTGGAATGACAGTACTGACCTATTTGGTTATAAAGATATAAATAACAGGTTTGTTCCAGGGCAACTTACAAAGATTATATATGAAGCATCCAGACCAGAAAACATTGATATGCCATATTTTATATGTCTTGATGAAATGAATTTAGCAAGGGTGGAATATTACTTAAGTGAATATTTGAGTATAATAGAATCAAGATATTTCGATGAGAATGGTCGTTTAAAGACAGATGATGTATTTCCAAATGGTTACTTATCTGAAGATAATCTATATTCAGATTTAACAATTCCGGAAAACATTTATATCATTGGTACAGTAAACATGGATGATACAACTTTCTCATTTAGCCGAAAAGTGTTAGATAGAGCAAATACCATAGAATTCTCTGATGTTAGACTCGAAGATCTAGATTTTAATGTAGAGGATAGTATAGAACAGTTAAAACTAGATAACAACTATTTTAAGACTAGATTCATATCTATTAAAGATGCCATTGATTTAGATAAAGATTATGTAGCCAAAATAAATGGAGAGATAATTGAAATTAATAATATACTGGCTATGGGCAATAAGCATTTTGGATATAGGGTGAGGGATGAAATTGTATTTTATATGCTAGAAAATAAGATAAACGGGCTATTAGATGAAAGTATAGCTTTTGATTATCAGATAATGCAAAAAATTCTTCCTACAATAAGTGGGAGTGATAGAGTGCTCAAAGATATTCTCATTGAGCTATATAATTATTGCAATCCAGGTGGAGAAATTACAGATGAAATTAATTATATTGATATGGGCGAACAAAATTTAGAAACTGCACTATACTTCAAATCGGCCAGTAAAATACTTATGATGTTAAGGGGTTATGAAGATGGCTTTGTATCATACTGGCAATAGATTTAAACTACTTGAGATTGAATCTGAGGATTTTTTATTAGTATTTAGCGGTGAAATAGCAGATGAGAAAAGTAGAGCTTTGGAGCTTAATAAAAATATACCAGCAACAATAATAGTAAATAGCCACACAGACGAATATACTATCTTGAAGACCATAACTGATTTTGGTGAACTAGTGAAAAATAGTGGCAATACAATGATGCCATGTTTTTTTGAAGATGGACAATATCAATTAGTGTTGGAGATGAAGGAAGCAGGAGACTATGATATATTTCATGGAGGTATCAGGATAACAGATAACTTTCAGGTTATAGGAAATTGCTATATTGGAATAATCGAATTTAGCTCTGATATTGGCTACACAAATATAGATATTTATAGGGATGGCAAGAAGAGTTTGACAATCGTTTTAGAAGTCTTTCCGAGTAAACTTGACTATTATAGAGATTACAGAGAGTTAATACAAGAGATTAATGAAGAAGTATGTTCTCTGGCATTTAAATTTATTGATAAGACATATCTTACTGGAGCATTGAAGGATGTTGAATATCAGACAAATGCTGAATTTATAAATATCCTAGATATTATTTTTGAGGATTTAGAAAAGTCTATCAAGAGAATTGTAGCAAATTTTAAGCACAATGTGATTACACAAAATAGAATTACTGATATCCACAGAGCTAAAAGAATATCCAATAAAACTATCGGTTATTTAAGAAAAAATCCTGAGTTGCTAATTAGATCAGATAGTGGATTTATAGACATAGATGGAGATAATTATTACTCTTTAAAGGTGGTTGAGGAGAGAAAGGATACAACTATAGATATATTTGAAAATCGTTTTGTGAAATATATGATAAAGAGAATAATCGATAGACTAGGTTCGATAGAGAAGATAATGTCATCTGATAATATTAGAGAGAAAATTTATATAAATATAATTAACAGACGAAAGAGAATTCTCGAAGGCTATTTAAACAGACATTTCCATAATGTAAGCGATTTAACTGGGAATAAAAGTATGAGTTTAGTATTTCAAATGGCACCTGGATATAAAGAAGTATATAAAAGATATACTATTCTCAATAAAGGTCTAGATTTAGGTGATGATTTATTTAAGCTTACGCCTAAAAAATTGTATCTATTATATGAAATGTGGTGCTACATAAAGATACATAGAATTTTAGTAGATCTCGGCTATGTGGTGGAGGAATATGGGATATTAGAATACAAGGATAATGGACTGTATCTAAGTTTACTACAAGACTCAGAGGCGAAAATGGTATATAAGGGTAGCAAAAACAAACTAGAGCTTTGGTACAATAAATCCTACTCTTCCCCCACAACAAATCAAAGACCTGATACTGCCCTCTATATTAGAAATGTGGACGGGAATAATAGTAGAGTTTACATATTCGATGCTAAATATCGTATATCCATAGATAGTAATGGCGACGTAGGTCCCATGGAAGAAGATATAAATGTTATGCATAGATATAGGGATGCCATAGTTTCAAAGATGCCGGAAGATTTTAAATATAAATACGAAACTTTTGGAGCCTATGTGATGTTTCCCTATGGAGACGAGAAGAAATTCAGAAACCATAAGTTTTATAAGAGCATTGATGAGGTTAATGTAGGCGCATTTCCTATGTTGCCCGGTAGTACTAAGTTAATTGAAGAGCAGTTGAAGAAAATAGTCAGTCAGTCAGATTTAGAAGCGAAAAGTGAAAGACCTGTCATGGATGAATACGATGATTATGCTAAGTTCAAACTTGAAAATGTTATGGTAGTCAACGCGAAAGATAAAGCACATATGAATGCTTATATAGAAAATAGTTTCTTTCATATTCCAGCTAGGCATTTGTCAGACGTTAGATTAGGTGTTGAGTATATAGCTTTCTACCAACCTAAAAAGTATTTTGGTGAAGATGGGGGCATTAGATATCTAGCTAAAATCGAGGAGATTACAAGATACAGAAGAGGTGAATGTACAGAAATACCTACCAAAAAAGAAAACGAAGAACATATTTATTTGAGATTTAATCTTGGCAAAATAGAGAAAATTGGACATATAACACCTATTCAATCAGGACCTCAGCTTGTCTCATATACTACTCTTTATTTATTGATGAATGCAGAGAATATGCATGAACTTAAACTTAGGAGTAATTTAGAGATTGAAGTGTATAAGATATTAAAGAGAGTATCCAGTTTGAAGGGATATACTATTAGGAAGGAATTTGAACAATATATAGTGGGTAAGAACACAGTTGAGGTAATAGAGGGAAAGGTTATAAGAGTAAATGGGAAGGTAGCTAATTTGAGAAATTTAGAGAGGTTGCTCATTTAAAACAAGATCTACTATACTAATTTGTTTCGCACTTATGTCTATAAGGAGAAACATTTGATGATGTCCTATATCTATAGACGATTTGGCAGGTCTTGAATGATTACATACAGAAATAGGGTCATATTGAATTTTTGTTTCTAATCAAAAATTAGTGCGGGAAGATCTATGAACTATTTAGAAATGGAGAAGGTATTAGAGGTGGAGAGCACAAACTATAGATGCATAGTACTTAAAATTTTATTGATAATAATAGCTCTACTATATATTCTATTTTTGTATATGGATATTTTTAATGTAGAGCTTTTTATCACGTCAGATGGCGTCAAATACATATGTATAGTATTATGTTTTTTCATATCTCTTCTGATAGGAAATGATACCTTAAATAAAAGGGATATTTCCTTGTTGCGCATGGGATTGTTTTGTACTGTCATTGCAGATCTCTTTTTGCTACTCTTGCCCTATCACACTGTGGGAGTAGCTGTATTTTGTATAGCCCAGATACTATATTCTATGAGATATGATGTGGGGAACACCCCCTTAGTTCTTAAAAGACATCTAATAATATTTCTATCTATAATAGCCATATATTTGATAGTAAATTATTTTATAAGAGAAGTTGAACTTCTATATCCAATAGCTCTCTTTTATGCTATCGCCTTGGTGAGCAATGTGGTGAGAGCCATTAATGTATGTAAAGAACAGCGCTTTCCATCTCCAAATAGGTATATGATAGCCTATGGAATGATACTCTTTTTGCTATGTGATGTAAATGTTGCACTGTATAATACATTATTATCTACTGAAATGACATATGTCCTCATGTGGTTTTTTTATCTACCTTCCCAAGTACTTCTAGCTTTAAGTGGGAAGGGAAGCTCTAAGGCATAGTAATTACATGGTTTAGTTTTGTGTTATGTAATTTAATTGACAAATTGGATACAATCATTTAAAATAGATAAATAATTGGATGACCGACTGGTCGGTCGGGAATTGAAGATATGAATAGGGTATATAAAAAACAGGATATACATAGAATTAATCAGATCAGTAGAGTTTAGGTCTTTAGACTGCTTATTATATTTAGAAATCGGGGGAATATGATGCTATCAAATTTTAGTGTAAAAAAGCCATATACAGTAGTTGTAGCTGTAATTACTGTGTTAATTCTTGGTACCATATCTTTTATCAACTTAGAGACAGATTTACTTCCCAGTCTAGATTTGCCTTATGTGGTAATAGCGACTAGTTATCCGGGGGCAAGTCCAGAAGAAGTGGAGATGATAGTGACCAAACCTGTTGAACAGGCAGTGGCCACAACTAATAATATAAAAAATGTGAGTTCTGTATCCAAAGAAAATGTTTCTATTGTGATATTGGAGTTCAACAGTGATACCAATATGGATTCGGCAACGATAGAGATCAATGGAACCTTGGATTTAATTAAGCCAGCCTGGGATGATTATTCCATAGGGTCACCTATGGTCATGCGATTAAATCCAGATATGCTTCCAGTCATGATATCAGCTGTGGATGTGGAGGGCTTGGATATATTTGAGGTCTCCAAAATGGTGGATGAAAAGATTATTCCGGAGTTAGAGAGTGTAACTGGTGTCGCATCTGTAACTGGAGTAGGTCTATTAGAAGAGAGGATTGAAGTTTTAATTGACGAAACAAAAATAGAAGACCTAAATAAAAAGATTTTAGATGCGGTGGACTCAGAGCTCTCAGAGGCACAGGAACAGTTGATGGCGGCAAAGGAAGAGATTGAGACGGGAAAGTCAAAATTATCTTCTGAACAAAAGACACAAAGTGCAAAACTCTCTGAGGGAGAAAAGGCAATAGTTGCAGCTAAAAAGCAGATTACAGAGGCAGAATTGCAGATATCTATAGGGGAGTCAGAGTTAGATAAGGCTCAGGAAAAACTAGAGACAATATTAGATGAAGCAAAACAAAAGGAGCAGGGACTGATCATTGCTAAAGATATATTGTCTACCCTAGAGGCAAATCTCACTGAATATACCAATACGGAAATTGCAGATATTTTGCCAACTTTAGATGAGAAAATACCTGATGAAATAAAAGAACAATTAGGTCCAGTGCTGTCAGAACTAGAGGAAAATCTACAGGATAATAGAAAAGTGAAATTAGAGGAGATTAAGGAGCAGCTAGGGAAGGTCTCCAAAGAGATAGATGATGGGTTAGAGAGCATTTACAAGGGGCAACCCGAAATCGAAAGTGAACTTGAGCAGATAGCTGATAAAAAGTCCGAACTTAAAAACAAAAAAGCTATGCTCGCTTCAAAGAAGGATGAGCTTAATTCAAAGGAGCAGGAGCTAAATACAGGCAAAATTCTATTGAGTACGGAACTTGATAAGGCCAAGGCAGAGCTAGAAAGTGGAGAGAAGACTTTAAATGAAAAGCTAGAAGAGTTTGAAGAGGCGAAGGAGGAGGCATTTAAAAAGGCTTCCTTAGATGGTGTGATAACCCCAGAGATGATATCGCAGATATTGGTGGCACAAAACTTCTCCATGCCAGCTGGTTATGTATATGAGGAGGGCTCTGAGCATCTTGTAAAAGTGGGCGAAAAGATTGAAGATTCAGATGAGATGGCAAATTTACTCCTATTTGACACAGGTGATGATGTCGTAGGGAAAATATACTTAAAGGATATTGCAGATATTGAACTCACTGATAACTCAGATAGCATATACGCCAAAGTAAATGGCAATGATGCTGTAATGTTAATGTTCCAAAAGCAGAGCACTTTCTCCACTGCCGATACAGCAAAGCGCATAAGGGAAAAGGCACAGGAGTTGTCATTGGAGTATGAGGGCTTAAATTTTACCGATTTAATGGACCAGGGGATGTATATCGACATAGTCGTAGAGTCGGTATTGAAAAATATTATCTATGGTGGCATATTGGCCATATTGGTGCTTATATTATTCTTAAGAGATTTAAAGCCTACATTTATAATAGCGATATCTATTCCCATAAGTATAATTTTCGCAATTGCCATGATGTACTTTACAGGGGTTACAATCAATGTTATATCTTTAGCAGGACTGGCCCTTGGTGTAGGTATGTTGGTTGACAATTCCATAGTGGTCATTGAAAACATATATCGTCTAAGGCATGAAGGTAAGACATCAATGGAGGCTGCTATAGAGGGTGCCAAAGAGGTGTCAGGGGCAATTTTGGCCTCTACACTTACTACAGCCTGTGTATTCTTACCCATAGTCTTTATTCAAGGCATCTCCCGGCAATTATTTGCTGATATGGGCTTGACAATTGCCTATTCCCTCTTTGCAAGCCTAATGGTGGCCCTTACTTTAGTTCCCACTATGGGTTCTCGTATGCTGAAAGAGACAAATGACAGACAATACAAAGCTTTTAACAGACTTACAAATGTATATGAACGGGTTTTGAGGAAGGCTCTTGGGCATAGGGGGCTTGTGATGACTCTTGTAGTGGTTTTGCTAGTTCTTAGTGTAGTCGGTGGATTATCTATGGGGACAGCATTCATACCAGAGATGGAGGTGCCCCAGATGGCTGTCACCATCTATATGCCTAAGGAAGCCACATTCAAAGATACAACTGAGATGTCTGATGAGGTAATTGAACGAATTCTTGATGTAGAAGGAATTGAGACAATAGGTGCATTTCAAAGTGATGCTATGCAGACATTAGGGGGAGATTCTAGTGGCAATATAATGTCGCTTTATTTAATACTAGATGAGGATAAGGATATAAGTAATACTGAGATTCAGCGGGAAATAACTAGATTGACAGATGATTTGGACTGTACGGTTGCTGTCAGCACATCCACAATGGATATGTCGGAATTGGGGGGGTCTGGGATAGAAATTCTTGTCAAGGGAAGAGAAATAGACATATTGCATGATATATCGTCTGACATAGCACAGCTACTTAAAGAAACAGAGGGGACCACAGATGTAGATGACGGTATAGAAGAGGGTTTGACAGAAATGAGGATTATAGTGGATAAGGAAAAAGCTATGGAGCAGGGTTTGACAGTAGCGCAGGTATTTTCAAGTGTCAACTCTTTTATAGGTAAAGGTGAATCGGTCACTACATTGTCCATGGAAAACAAAGATTATCCAGTGATTGTATTAGATAAAAAATATCAAGACATAAAAAAGGAAGATTTAAAGGACTTAACTTTGAAGGCTGAAAAAGATTCAGAAGAGGTAGAGGTCAATATAGAAGATATTGCTACAGTTACAGAGGCTCAAGGGGTATCATCTATAAAAAGGGATTCGCAAGAGCGTTATATATCCGTTACTGCTGGTATTGATTTAGATCACAATATAGGTATTGTAAGTCGTGACTTTGAAAAGAAATTAAAAGATTATACGGTTCCAGATGGCTATAGAGTTGAGATATCTGGAGAAAATGAGCTGATCAATAAATCGTTGCGTGATTTAACTAAGATGACATTGTTGGCTATTGTGCTCATATATTTAATTATGGTGGCGCAGTTTCAATCACTGTTATCGCCTTTTATAGTTATGTTTACAATACCCCTTGCATTTACAGGTGGGCTCATAGGTCTAGTTTTGACAGGCAATGAGATAAGTTTAATAGCAATGCTTGGATTCCTCGTCTTAAGTGGTATTGTGGTGAACAATGGGATAGTGTTTGTGGATTTCACCAATCAATTGCGTGACAGGGGACTTAGTAAGACAGAGGCCTTGGTGTTGGCAGGAAAGACACGTATGAAGCCCATATTGATGACTGCCATAACTACTATACTAGGGCTATCTACTCTATCTGTAGGAGTTGGAACCGGCGCAGAGATGTTGCAACCACTTGCCATTGTGACCATTGGTGGACTGACCTATGCAACAATACTTACTCTCTTAGTGGTGCCGGTGATGTACCATCTACTCCACAAAGATGAGAAGAGTGTGTAGAGGATGAGTGATATGGTGTATTCAGAAAAACAAATAGCTATATTCAATGCAATAGTTGAGCTGATGAAAAATGGAATCAATCCCTATTCAATAAAGGTAGCGGATATTGCTGAAGCTGCAAATATTGGGAAGGGGACGATTTATGATTATTTTGATTCAAAGGAAGAGGCTATATCAGAGGCCATTTTATATAGTGTCACCAATGAAATAAAATATGGGTATTCAAGGATAAAAGCCAAAGATACTTTTAAAGAGAAGTTTTATGAGCTATTATATATGATAGCTGAGAACGCTGCAGATAATGTATCTACTTTTAATATGCTATTGTCTATAGGAGAGATCTCAAAACTCTATGAGTTTCTACTAGATGATAGATATGATTTGTCTGAATATATATCTATGGTTAATCAAATAATCAAACATCTACTAGAAAGTGGGATTAATGAGGGGATTATTTCAACATCTGAATCCCCCCATTATCAAATTATAGTGACGAATAGCTTTGTGATGGGATTTTCACAATATATTAGGCAAAAAGAACTATATCCCAATATCAGTATCGAAGAGGCAATAGAGATGTGTTATAAGGCGGTAGTCAAGGTATTAAATTAACTATTGATAGAAGAAGAACGTGAGAATTTATTTCATAGTTATATACAAATGAATTTTCATCAATGAAAAAAGTATAAAACCTCCTTTTCTAGTCAAGAATAAGTGGAAATACTATGTCTTAACTGAATAGGAGGTAATTTTTTTCATGGAATGAAAGATAATAGAGATGGGTTTTCTCTGTACTCTTAACTGTGGATATAGGTGACGAAGCTGGAAAAGATGGTGGCAAGATCCCCATGAACAGTATAATGTGTATGTGAATGGGGACTGTTATGCTTTCTCTTTAATAGTCCATCCCGTCCAACCATATAGTATAGTAAGCAAAGGGCATAATAGACAAAAGAATGCGAAAGGTGCATATTGTATGGTGGGAATACCAAGCACATTGGTGAGGAAAGTACCACATACTCCCCAAGGTACTAGAGGATTTACTACGGTACCTGCATCTTCTAATACCCTAGATAAATTTCTATTAGATATACCTGCCTTAGAAAATTGCGATTCATATGTCTCACCAGTTAGTATTATGGATAGATATTGCTCCCCTGTCAAAAAGTTAATCATAATGCCAGTGACAGCAGTGGCGGTTATTATAGAGCCAACGCTGTTTAATTTTGATTCTATCTGAGAGAGTAGTTTTGGAATTATGCCTAACTTGAATAGTAGTCCTCCCATGCTCAAGGCTAATAATATGAGGGAGACAGTAAACATCATACTTTCAATTCCACCTCTTGTTAGGAGAGCATCAATCTCTTGATTGCCTGTTTGGGACATATATCCACTGTATAATACCTCAAAGAGGGAGCTCAATGTCTGCTCTTTTATATGTAGAAATGACAGTCCAATAGCTGACACAGAACTAACGGCCAATGCAATTATGGCAGGAGTTTTTTTCACAGATAAGACCACTAATATCATAAATGGAATTATGCTATACCAATTTACCATCCCTGTTCCTTTGAGGGCGTGTCTAAACTCATCTAGCTGTCCAATATTAGTTTGGACCTCTGCTGGTGATAGAGAGGCAAACAGAGCTACAGTAATAATAAAAGCAGGGATAGTCGTCCACCCCATGTCTTTAATATGCTCAAATAGATCTACATTGGCAATTGATGCTGCTAGATTAGTTGTATCCGATAGGGGAGACATCTTATCCCCGAAGAAAGCTCCTGAGATGACAGCGCCGGCGGTAATAGGCAGCGATAGACCAAGGGCAGAACTGATTCCAATGAAAGTTGCCCCAATTGTTGCTGCAGTAGTGAGCGAACTTCCAATACACAGTCCTATAACTGATGTAATTATAAATATCACTCCATAGTAAAAATGAGGAATTACAAGCCTCAATCCTATATCCATTAGAGTTGGTATGGTTCCACCGAGAATCCAACTACTTATCAAAATTCCAATGAAGAAAAATAAAAAAATTGCTCCAATGGCAGCTTGGGCCCCCTGAACCATTCCATCTTGTAATTCATTAAAAGATAGTCCCTTTATCATTCCATATAATATCAATACCAGTATGGATATTATAATGGGAATATGGGGCGCAGAGTCAAAACCTATTATAGATATACCAATTATAGCTAGTACAGATATTGTAAGTAATATAGCCTCCCAGCGGGAAGGTTTGAGCTTTGGTTCAATACGAAACATTTAACATCCTCCATTAAAATAATCACAAGGAATACTATATACTAGTTGTTGAGTGCTCGTCAAGGGAAAACGTAGATTTCAAAATGAAGGTATAAGATTGAAATTTAAGTAATACATGATTATAATTATAGTCGCATCTTACCTTTTTATAGAGGGGAAGGAATTATATATTGAGGATATGATTAGAGGAGGAACATTGCTATGAAATTGTTTTTTATATCGGACATACATGGTTCTATATACTATGCCAAAAAGGCAGTAGAGAGATTTGAGAGTGAAAATGCAGATTACATGGTTATACTGGGTGATATACTATACCACGGTGCCAGAAATCCCCTACCTTTAGAGCATAATCCTAAAGAGGTAATAGCTCTACTAAATGAACTCAAAGATAGGATAATTGCAGTAAGAGGAAATTGTGATAGCGAAGTAGATGAGATGGTGTTGGAATTTCCCATAATGGCAACCTATTCCCATATTTTATATAATAGTAGACGCTTTTTTTTGACCCATGGTCATATCTATAATGAGGACAATCTACCAAGCCTAGGCAAGGGGGATGTATTTCTATATGGACATACCCATATACCCGTGGCAGAGAAGAAAGGGGATATATACATAATTAATCCTGGCTCTGTTACCTTCCCGAAGGAGGATAGCCCTAATTCTTATTGTACTTTAGAAGATAATAAGTTTAGGTTAAAGGATATAGAGGGTAATATATTTAAAGAGATGGAGTTATCATGAACATAAATGAGCTACTCAAACTTGCGTCCTTTGCTGGACAGATGATATTAGAAAATGGTGGGGAGACATATAGGGCTGAAGATACTATGGTCAGAATGCTGGCAAACAAGGTGGACGATGTGGAGACATTTGTAACCCCTACAGGTATATTTATGTCAGTAGAGCAAGGTGGAGCAATATATACAAAGGTCAGTAGAATCACAAAGCGGGATACTGATTTAAATAAGATTGCCCATGTAAATGATCTTTCCAGACGTTTTTCCAAGGAGGAGTGGAAGACATTAGATATTGTCAAATACACAGAGGAACTTAAGTACATAAATTCCATGGGCAAATATAATGATCTATTGAGAATTTTTGCTTCAGGTTTAGCTGCAGCGGCCTCTATGATGATGCTTGGGGGGAGTAGCAATGACTTTATCCCCACTTTTATAACGGCCATGTTACTTCAAGTATCTGTCATGTTTTTCAGGAGAATAGGTTTCCCCACATTCATAGTCAACTGTCTAGGCGGGGGATTTGTCACTATTTTTAGTATATTATTTTCACAATTTGGCTTAGGCTCCTTGGATATGATAATTATAGGATCTATTATGACACTTGTGCCGGGGGTTGCTATAACGAATTCCCTGAGGGATATTATATGGGGAGATCTTGTATCTGGTACATCGAGAGGCGTAGATGCCCTTATTGCAGCTGTTGGGATAGCCACGGGAGTTGGTACATTTTTGAGGTTATGGGATATGATAGGAGGCATTAGATGATATTTCAAATTCTATATGGGTTTTTGGCAACCACTGGATTTGGTATTCTATTTAATATACCTAAAAGACATATAGTTGAAGCAGGTATATCTGGGGCCATAGGCTGGGCAGGTTATTTAACTATTATGCGTGTATATGGCTCATCTGTGGGTGCAACATTCATTGCCTCTGTCCTTATAGGTATAATGGGTGAGTTTTTTGCACGTCATACAAGAAACCCTGTAACTATATTCATTATCCCTGCTATCATACCGTTGGTTCCGGGCGTCACATCGTATAAGGCCATAAAAGCTTTGCTCGATGGAAGAAATAAAGAAGCCCTAGAACTGGGGATTTTGACGGCTGGAATAGCCCTAGCCATTGCCTCGGGACTTATACTAGTTATTTCCTTTTTTCGGCTTAGGGGTCAGAAGCAAAAAAACCAGTAAATACACTTATCCTATCTGATAGATTATTACTATTTACTAATATAGGATATAATGACATAATATATATGGGACAACATAGTTATTGTGGGAGGATATTATTTTGGTCAGTGATGAATATATTAAAGTTTTTATAGGTCAAGATACCGTACGCTCTATTCTACGGCATAAGAGGAGTCTTATAAGAGGAAAAGATTTTGGTCTTCTAATTGGAACGGTAGAGGCAAGGGATGGAACTTTTTTTGTAAATATAGAAAATATATTCCCAGTTGGTAGATTGGACGGTATAGATGGCAAACTTGACGATACGAAGTTGTTAGATGTTAAAGTAAAGGTGGCAGATAAATATCCTGGCAAGGTGGTTGTGGGATGGTATGGTGTAAGAACTGGCTGGGGTGCTATGATGATGGAAGAAGATCAATCTATTCATCAGAGATTTTTTAGTAAAAAGTGGCAGATCATGTATCTATTAGATGATAGGAGCGATATTGACAACTTTTATATCTGGAGAGATGGTAGGTTAAAGACCTATAGTGGAGATTATACATATGGTGGTCTTGAGAGCAAGGATGACAAAAACTATGTCAAGTGGCCTATAACTTTTGCAGTAGTAGCTATATTACTTTTTTTCATATACCCAAGATATATACGAGGTATTCTATATGATAGTCACAATGAGGAGCAAGAAAATGGAGCTAGAGAAGAACTGGAGGAAAATTTACAGGAGACTAGGGAGGAGCCCAGTGAAATAGAGGAGGAGCCCAAGCAAGTCTCAAAGCCAGAGGATACATATAATGAGTCAGAAAAGGAGCTTGAAAAGCTCAGGGAGACAATTGAACAGTTAGAGCATGAAATTGAGGATAAAGAGCAGAAGTTTAAAGTCGCCGAAGCTGATCAGGACGAATTTGCAAAAGCTAAGGAAATAGTTTATAAAGTCGAAGCAGGAGATACGCTATCATCAATTAGTAAGAAATTCTATGGGGATTCTAAATATAGTAAGTCATTAGGGAAAGTTAATAGAATATCAGATCATAAAACATTGCAGGTGGGGAGCTATTTAATAATTCCCCCTAAAGAAGAGATGAGGGAATGAGAATAAAACCTATGCTTTTATATAATCATTCGTATTTTCACCTCGTGTTATGTTATAATAGGGCGGAAGCGTTAAAATTAATGTACCTATAAAGGAGAATTTAAATTATGAATCAGAACAAAGTATTGGCACAGGTCAACGATAGGAAAATAACACAGCAAGATGTATATGCCTTTTTAAACAACTTAGGGCCACAGGTTGCTATGCAATTTCAATCGCCAGAGGGAATAAAACAATTGGTAGATGAGTTAGTGAATCAAGAGGTGCTCTATTTAAATGCCTTGGACAATGGTCTTGATGAAGAAGAGACGTTTAAATTGGAGATGGAAAGAGTCAGAGAAAACGTTCTAAAGCAATATGCACTTCACAAGCTCTTATCGGGTATTTCTGCTACAGAGGACGAGATGAAAAGCTACTATGATGAGCACAAAGAATACTTCAAAAAGCCTGAATCGGTTCGGGCTAGCCATATTCTAGTCAAAGAAGAGGAAGAAGCAAAAAAAATCCTCGATGAGGTGGAAGAAGGACTATCTTTTGAAGATGCGGCAAGTAAATACTCTCTATGTCCTTCAAAGGAAAAGGGTGGCGATTTAGGTGAGTTTAATAGGGGAAGTATGGTACCAGAGTTTGAAGAAGTTGCCTTTAGTATGGAAGAGGGCAAAGTCAGTGAACCTGTAAAGACACAATTTGGCTATCACTTGATAAAGGTGGTACATAGAAGTAAAGAGGGTATTAGCACATTTGAAGAGGTTAAAGACCAAGTGCAAGAGCAGGTAATTGGACTTAAGCAACAAGAGAAATATTTAAATGCGACTAAAGAGTTAAAGCCCAAATATGATATAAAGACATATTATTAATAACTGTTGTAAATAGGAAGGCGGGGTCTAGCAGATCCTCGCCTTTTTATTTGTTGCGAACAGCATGGGTGGTAGCTATACTATATTGTAGAGGACGTCAGCTAGTGAGATATTTTTAGGATCCCAGTGCCTATGTTTAAAGCCATATACCCTATATGGTCTATTGAAAATATCTATCAGGTCAAAAAATACATGATCTAGCCAAGGTGGTGTCCATGCTCCTGAACGGGCAATGTGTATGAGTGATATACTAGGTTTAGCATCCATTGTATCTGCAGTTTCATATCTCACATCAAATTTATTGTTTATATCCTTAAATTGCTCACTGTATTCGTGGGAAAAGGGACTTAAGAATATATGCGCTGTCTCAATAATTGCATTAGATAAGAGTTTGCCTAGCCAATTTGCACAGTTCACTTCAAATTTAAGGGATGGAAGACCTCCATACCCTAGGTCTGTGTGTGCATCAAATGAATAGACTTTTTCACATCTATAGCTTTTGGCTATATAATAACTAAGTCTGTGTGAATCTGAGACATACAATTTTGCATCTTCTTCTATATTAAAATGGTTTTCCATAATATATATGAAATGTTCAATGAGTTCAGTATCTGCGGTTATATCTAATTCTATATCTTGCCCTTGTTTTTTTGCCTCTATATATCGTCTGTACCAGATAGAGTTTATATTTTTTGTGTTTTCGATATATGAGCCAGCCCACTCCTTTTTTAGAGGTATAAAATAATCCCAGTCAATAGATAAAAGCTCAATCATGACTAAAGGGCCTCCTTTATATCTATATTATACAACTATCAAATTATTACGTCTACTAGGTTTGATTAATAGGGAAGCAATAGTTAAAAATTGCAGAAAAATCCCGCCTATTGACAAAATAGGCGGGAATAAGACGTCTTTATTGAGTTATATTATCTCTGTATAGTACAATTATATGGATTTTTGCTATCGATATAAGGAACTTCTTGATCTTCCACTTCTATGAGGGCATTCTCTGGTAATCCCATCCTTATGGTTAGTTTGTCTGCTGCTTGCGCCGTATACGTATCATCGGGTTGCATGACGCCCTCCCATATTCTCTTGCCGTCGGCTGTTACTCGGACCCAACAAGGACCATTAACGACATTTATATTAGCAGTAAACAGCTCTTTATCTGTAATTATTGTATATATAGCACTATTATCTTCTTCTTCTAATAGGGTTAGTTGAGTTTTAGGAGGTTCTGGTTCTGGTTCTGGTTCCGGTTCTGGCTCTGGTTCTGGTTCCGGCTCCTCTTCATCTAAATCAGATGGTTGCTGTACTACAGGTGATTTATCTGGGTCAGAGTCTTTTTTTTCATACGGCGACAAGGGAGACGAAAAACGTAAAACCATAATTACAACCATCACGGCAATAAAGGCAACTATCCATCGTTTTGTGCTTTTAGATTTATTTGAATGTTTTAAAAGACGACTGCGCGATCTTTTGCTTGTACTATATATCTGTTCCTGTTTAGTTTTGTCATCAGTACGCCCTTCTACTTGCTGTGTGAACAGATCTATCAAATAATCTCCATCTACTTCCACTACATTGGCATAGCTTCTGATATATCCCTTGGCATATGCATTACCTGGTAATGCGTCCCATTCGCCTTCTTCTACGGCCTTTAAGTATCTGGGCATTATTTTAGTTATCTCATGCACATCTCGTATGGTCAAATTTTTGTCGATTCGGGCTTGTTTTAAAATCTCTCCAATATCATCCATTATTTATTTCAGGTCGAACCCAATCGCATATGATTGGAAGCGCCTTTCCTCCTTTCGAACTTATCTATACATAGATTCTAATACTTTTTCACATTATTTTCAAATATATTTATAAAAAGCTGACCAGTTTTAGTCAGCTTTTTATAAATATATACTATATTCAATTGTTTGCTGTGTTGATGACAGTGGAAACTCTCTTCATTATGATTTTTGTCATATAGGCATATAGGGGAACATGTATTATCTGCCCTTTTATCTTTCCAGGTATGGTTGCTATCATTGGGATGTTGAATAGTCTGTCGTGGAAATAGGGTACCATTATGACAGATGTTATTGTCTGCCCTATTCCTATGGCTAGTACAAGTTGCCAAAAGGTATATTCGGATCTATCAAAAGGTTTGAGCACTAGCCCTGGAATAATTCCTGTCAGGGCAGCTGATAGGGTAAAGTGAGGCATATATGCTCCCATGGGGTTTATCCAGTAGCCAATTATATCACCTACTGCTCCTACAATACCCCCTGCAAGTGGACCAAATGCAATACTAGAGTATATGATGGGAAAACCACCAAACCCTATCCTACCAATTTCTACTCCCCCTATAGGGATCCTAATACTTGCTATACGTGATAGGACAATATTCAAGGCAATCATGAGTGAAATATATACCATGTCCCTTACAGAAAATTTTTTCACACAAAAAACCTCCTTTATTTTATGGTGGACAGTACTGCCACACCCAACAAAGAAGGCCAATTCTTTTTGATGTGACAGCGAACGCAACGGTTCACCGCAAGCTAAAACAGCTTTTCGTCTAAGGGCAACGTCCCATCCCTTAGCACTTGACGCGAAACCGCCTACTCTGTCTTCTACCATATTTAGTTATTGTATAATAGCCACTTATCACTATGGACAAGTGGCTATTATATTTGCAAAATATACTTCTACATCTATTAGTTCGATTAGGGTGCATTTATTGGTAGTTATAATATTGTATACTGGTCTGGGTAGAGGGATTTGAACCCCCGACCTCTTGAACCCCATTCAAGCGCGCTACCAAACTGCGCCATACCCAGTCATCCCTACAACGCTATATATGATACTATAATTCTTAAAAAAAATCAATAGTATTTCAGAAGTTTTTAAAAACCCCTTGTAGAGAAGTCAAACATATGTGACACAGACCTCTGAAAAAAGCTGTGAATTTAAAAACTACTAATAGTTATTTAGTTAAGATTGTATATAATAGGGTATATAAAGATATGAGGGTATAGTCTCAGTTGATAGAATATATGAAACCATTATAGAAGGGTAGGTTATTATGGAACAGAGCAAAAATAGAAAAAATAGAGATATAACAATCCCTATAGAGGGAATGACATGTGCTGCCTGCTCTAGAGCTGTTGAAAAGGCTATTGAAAAGCTAGATGGGGTATCACAGGTCAGTGTAAACTTAGCTACTAATAAGGCAAAAGTGGAATATGATCCAGGGAAGGTGAGGCTCTCTCAGATAAAGGACTCAGTGTTGAAGGCAGGTTATAAGCCATTGGATATAGAGGCCGAAGGCCAAGTGGATACACACAGAGATAGAAGAGAGCAACGAGTTAAGACAATGAAGAATAAACTCATTGTATCTCTCGTATTTGCAATTCCCCTATTTTATATATCTATGGGGCATATGGTGGGTCTGCCCATACCAAGTATCATAGATCCAGATAATCATGCCATGTCATTTGCACTAGTGCAATTTTTGTTGACATTACCTATAGTTATAGCAGGATATAAGTTTTATACTGTGGGTTTTAGTACTCTATTTAGAGGTAGCCCTAATATGGACTCTCTTGTTGCCATAGGAACATCAAGTGCTCTAATATATAGCATATATTCTATGTTCATGATTGGGGAGGGATATACGGAATATGCAATGCAGCTATACTTTGAAAGTGCTGGAGTCATAATAGCACTTGTAATGCTTGGCAAGACTTTAGAGGAGATTGCCAAGGGTAAGACATCAGAGGCCATTAGGAAACTCATGGGACTTACGCCCAAGGAGGCCACTGTAGTGGATGAAGATGGCAGGGAAATTGTAATACCTGTGGCAGATGTGGAAGTGGGTGATGTAGTACTTGTAAGACCGGGGGAGAGAATACCAGTGGATGGAAAGGTTATAGATGGCTATACCGCAATTGATGAGTCCATGCTTACAGGAGAGAGTATACCAGTCGATAAGGAAGTAGGAGATATTGTAGTGGGAGGTAGTATAAATAGGACTGGCACAATAAAATTCAGAACTACTAAAGTTGGCAGTGACACTGTATTATCTCAGATTATTCAGATGGTAGAAGATGCGCAGGGAAATAAGGCCCCAATTGCAAAACTTGCCGATGTAATATCCGGTTACTTTGTACCGGCAGTAGTGATCATTGCCGTGGTGGCAGCCATTTTATGGGCAATAAGTGGGAAACCAGTGGGGTTTGTACTAAAAATATTTATATCTGTATTGGTGATTGCCTGTCCATGTGCCCTAGGACTTGCAACGCCTACTGCTATAATGGTAGGTACAGGAAAGGGCGCTGAACATGGCATACTCATAAAGAGTGGAACAGCTCTTGAAACTGCCCATAGGTTGGATGCAATTATCTTGGACAAGACAGGAACTATAACCAAAGGTGAGCCTGAACTTAAGGATATAATAGTTTATGGTGATATGGATGAATATGAATTCTTAAAGCTCGTTGCATCTGCAGAACGCTCTTCTGAGCATCCACTAGGACAGGCTATTGTAAGGGGAGCATTAGAGAGGGGTCTTGAGCTATATAATACACAAAACTTTAATGCTATACCTGGACATGGTATCAGGGTTGATATTGATGGGAAAAAGATATTGGTGGGCAATGACAAGCTCATGTCAAATCATGGTATAGATATCTCAGTTGGGCAAGGAGATATGGAGACATTGGCAAAAGAGGGTGAGACTGCTATGTATGTAGCAGTAGATGATAGATTGATAGGTGTTGTGGCCGTGGCTGATGTGGTAAAGCCAAGTAGTAAAGATGCCATAGAGGCTCTTCATAGAGCAGGAATAAAGGTTATGATGATAACTGGAGACAATAGAGAAACTGCGAAGGCTATAGCAAGGCAGATAGATATAGATGAAGATGATATATTAGCCGAGGTATTGCCCCAAGACAAGGCAGACAATGTGAAGCGATTACAGGATGAAGGTTATAAGGTGGCCATGGTAGGTGACGGAATAAATGATGCGCCGGCGCTGGCCCAAGCCGATGTGGGGATGGCAATAGCCTCTGGTACAGATATAGCCATGGAGTCAGCTGATATAGTGCTAATGGGAAACGATCTCATAGATGTCTATACAGCAATAGAGCTTAGCCATAAGACTATTCGGAACATAAAACAAAATCTTTTCTGGGCCTTTGCCTACAATACAATTGGGATACCCATAGCAGCTGGTGCCCTGTATATATTTGGAGGCCCCCTATTAAATCCTATGATTGCAGCAGCGGCAATGGCTTTAAGTTCAGTCTCAGTGGTGACAAATGCACTTCGATTAAGGGGTTTCAAACCTACTTATAGATAGTCAGAAGTTTATGTTTATGGATGGAAAGTTTAAGAGATCTTTAGATAATCATGAAGGAGGATTGAGAATATGAAAAGGATACTGACAATAGAGGGTATGAGTTGTAAACATTGTGTAGATAGGGTGACCAATGGTTTGAAGGACATAGAAGGTGTAAAATCTGTAAAGGTGGGATTAAAAAAAGGAACTGCTACGGTAAAGTTAAATGAGGAGATAGATGACAATATACTAAAAAATGCAGTAGAAGATATGGGCTATAAAGTAGTTGATATCAAATAAAGAGAGCTGCAACGCAGCTCTCTTTCTATTTGGCTATGTTTATTAATATGTCTCTTTGAATACCTCAAAGAAGCCTTGTGGATGTAAGCATGTGGGGCAAGTCTCAGGAGCTTTTTTGCCAACATGTATATATCCACAGTTTAGGCATTTCCAAGCCACCTCTTCATCTTTTTCAAACACCTTGTCATTTTCCATATTTTCAATGAGTTTGCGATAGCGCTTTTCATGATTGACTTCGGCCTTGGCTACCATCCTAAAGCAGTTGGCAATTTCCTTAAAGCCTTCCTCTTCTGCAACATCTGCAAATTCAGGATATAATTCTGACCATTCTTCATTCTCACCATCTGCAGCTGCTCTTAGATTATCTAGGGTGGATCGCATCTCGACTGGGTATGTAGCCCCATTGATTTCTACTGTTGCTGGTAGTTCATCTTCGAAGCCGGCAACTAGGAATTTGAAGAATCTCTTGGCATGTTCCTTTTCGTCATCGGCTGTCTCTAAGAATATATTCCTTATCTGTTTGTAGCCTTCCTTATTGGCTGTAGAGGCATAATAGGTATACCTCATACGGGCCTGTGATTCACCTGCAAAAGCCTTCATAAGATTTTCAGCAGTTTTAGTTCCTTTTAAGCTCTTCATAAAAATATCAACCTCCAAAAGTATAATTTCATTTCATTATATAATACCCCATTGCACTAAAATAAAACAGAAATTTAGTTGAAATGTCAATTGATCTATGTCAATAATAAATGTAGACTGAATTTTAGGAGTGAAAAGAGCAGTCCCAAAATGTACAAAAAGGAATTTTTAAAAGAAAACATTTGTTTTAAACATATTATACGAGGAAGATGTACATGAAAACTATAGACAAAATTTTAAACAAGTATTTTGGTCATGATGAATTTCTGCCAGGGCAGAGAGAAGCCATTAAAAGCATATTAGAGGGCAGAGACACCATGGCCATATTTCCTACAGGTGGGGGCAAATCACTTTGTTACCAGATACCAGCTCTTTTATTTGATGGTACAACCATAGTCATATCACCCCTTATATCCCTCATGAAGGATCAGGTGGATGAGCTATTGAGCTTAGATATCCCCAGCACATATATAAGTAGTGCAGTATCAGATAGGGAGATCAATAGACGCATTGAAGGAATGAAGCACAATAGATACAAGATCGTATATATTGCGCCGGAGCGGTTTTATTCAGATGATTTTATCAATGCACTTGCGCATGTGAGTATACCTTTTGTAGCCATAGATGAGGCACACTGCATATCCCAGTGGGGGCATAACTTTAGACCTGCCTATTTAGAGATACGAAAGTTTATATCCCATATAGGCAACCCCGTATTAGCTGCATTTACTGCAACTGCCAATGATAAGGTTCAAAAGGACATAGTCTCCCTCCTAAGTATGAAAGACTGCAATATCTATATAAATAGTTTTGACAGACCTAATCTGCAATTTAAGGTTGAGCAAAAAGAAAATAAAAAGGGATATATACTCGAGTTTATACGTAGTCATCCAGGATACTCAGGGATAATCTATTCTGGAACTCGGAAAAATGTAGAAGGGCTATTTATGTTTTTGAAGGACAAGGGAATAGATGCGGGGATGTATCATGCTGGACTTAGTAGCTCAACACGTAATCATATGCAAGAAGAATTTTTAGCTGGTAATATAAAGGTGATGGTAGCTACCAATGCATTCGGCATGGGAATAGATAAAGAGGATGTGAGATATGTAATCCACTATAATATGCCCAAATCTGTAGAGGACTATTACCAAGAAGCAGGTAGAGCAGGAAGGGATGGACGAGTTGCCCAATGCATACTTTTATATTCTGATGAAGATATATCTCTAAACAAATTTATGATAAATGCGAATTATCCTCCTATAAAACTTGTAAAAACTATATACAGACGTGTGAAGGCCAGGGGTAAAAATGGTATATATCTCAATGCTCTTATAAACAGTTATAATATAAGTCACTATGTTGTAGAGAGCGCCATAAGAAAGCTTGTAGAACACGACTATATACAGACGAGAGCAGGGTTTGCCTATATAGTTTCGAAACGTCCCTTTGAATTGACCCAAGAGTCTATAGATAGGCATAAAAAAGTTGAATTAGACAAGCTATCTAAGATGCAAGAATATTGTCAAGGGAAAAAATGCCTTCGTCTATATATACTCAATTACTTTAATGAAAATACAGACTTTGAGAAATGTTATAATTGTAGTGTATGTGGTGTCGGTATGACTAGGAAGGAAAATGAAAGAGTAGACAGGTTTCTTGACCGACTTTTTTCAAATGATAATAAATAGACTATAAAGTTTAGAAGGAGGCCACAGTATCTATAGGTTATCGGGATGGAGCTAGCTCTCTTTCTAGTGAAGATGCACTAAATTATGATAAGACATATACTAATATATGTGAAAATAATATTAAAGAGATAAGGAGTATGATTATATGGTAGAGACATTAGAGAGTAAAAATGTGTATAAAGGAAAGATAATAGACGTATATAGTGATAAGGTAAGACTAGAAAACGGCAGGATAACCTATAGAGATGTTGTGAGACATATAGATGCAGTTGCCATATTTGCAATAGATAGTGAAGGCGATGTACTGATTGTGAAACAGCACCGGTATCCTGTGGGTAAGGAACTCATAGAGCTCCCTGCAGGACTCATAGATGAAGGAGAGACTCCCCTAGAGGCAGCTAAACGTGAACTTAAGGAAGAGACAGGTTATAGGGCAAATAGCTGGAATGAGCTTATCCACTTTTTTACATCTGCAGGTTGTCATGATGAAAAGCTATATATATACATTGCACAGGGCATAGAAAAAGTCAGTGGACAAGATTTAGACGCTGGTGAGGTACTCACATACGATAAACTTCCATTTAAAGAGTTGTATGATATGGTTGTATCAGGAGATATAGAGGATGGAAAGACGATCATAGGAACAATGTTGGCATCAAATATATTAGATCGAGAATAATATAAAAAAAGGATGAGGTCACAAGATGAGGTCATATATACGTATAAATAGCGACAGTAAAAATAGCATAAACGAGACTTTCTTTTTTTCAGATGAGGAGACCTATTATAAGATAAAAAAGTTTAATAAGATATTTGCACTGGTAGTTGCGTTTTTTCCCATTGCAATGAGTATGTTTGATTTTTATTTCCCATATTTTGCTGTGTATGTGGTGTGCGCTATGGGGATATTCTCACCCTATATAGTGGAATATGTATTTGGTATTATAATATTTGAGGAGGTACGATTCCTCATAACATTCCACACAATGCTCCATTCATTTTTCGGCAAATTATTTGAGTTTTATCGTATATATCCCTGGTATGACGATGTGTTACACATACTGGGAGGAATACTTTTGACATTTATATCTATGCCAATTTTTTATTCCATCGAACTCAAATATTCAACATTAACAAAAAAAGGACTTAGATTGAAGGTGGATATAGCCACATTTAATTTTGTGAATGCATCGGGGGTAATGTGGGAGATAGCTGAATTTATAGCAGATCTTGTATTTGTTGATGTACCTGGTTATAGGCTTGCCCAAGAGGGGAGCCTCTTTGATACAATGACAGATTTAATTGAAAATGATATAGGTGGGTTGATTGCCATGTTTTTGTTTTGGAGATTTTTAAAGACAGATAGAATGAAGAGATTAAATCGAGATGAACTCATAAAAAAACTGACACCACAGTAAGTGATTTATATGTATAAACATAACAAATAAGAGCAAAAAATGTCAATATACAAAAATTAGTTATCTAATCCTATTGAAAAATGTGAAATAAATGTTAAAATGAAAATAGTATTGTCATATTTGACTAATTATTGTGTAACCTTCAACAAAATATTTGAAGGATGTGGATTAGAATATGGAAAAAATATTTACTAATGATAGACTTACAGGCTTACTGAGGGGTAGGTTATTCATAAATAGAGTAAGTAAAGAGTTAAAGAAAAAAGAACAAAATGGTGAAAAATGCGCCATTTTCTATATAGATATTGATAATTTTCAAATTATAAATGATATATATGGTTATATATTTGGAGATAAGGTGATGAAACAGATTGGAGATAGATTTAAGCAATATATAGATTCTAGTAAGGGAATAGTATCTCGAATTGGAAGTGATGAGTTTTTAATATTTTACCCCGCTGTACAGAGTAAGGAGAAGATATATGATTTGGCGGATAGAATACTAGAAGAATTTAACAGACCACTTATATGTGAAAATAATAAGCTCTATGTTGGACTCAGCATAGGAATATCTATATACCCAGATCATGGACAAGAAGTACATAAGCTTCTTAGGAATGCTAATATAGCCATGTATAGCGTAAAAGATGCGGGTAAAAATAGTTTCGCCATATATGACCAAAATATGTCTAAGGAGATAATAGATGCAGCAATAATTGAAAGGGATTTAAAAGCTGCGGTAGAGGAGTTGCAATTTGAGCTACACTATCATCCTCAAATAGATATAAAAACCAATGAAATCGTATGTCTAGAGGTGCTTACTAGATGGGTTCATCCTAAAAAAGGACTCATATATCCAAATAATTTTATACCTGTAGCCGAGAGGACTGAACTTATTGTACCTTTAGGCGATTTTATATTGTATTCTGCATGTAAGCAACTTAAAAAATGGCAGGGTGATGGTTTCTTAAACTGTAAATTATCTGTAAATATATCTCCTATTCAATTGCAGCATCGTGATTTCATAGATAAGGTACGGGATATTTTAAATGAGACAGGAATAGAACCCTGTTATCTAGAGTTTGAAATAACAGAGAATAGCCTTATAAGATACATAGATGAGACAAATGAGATATTGTCAGAGTTACGTAAGATGGGTATAGAGATCTCCTTAGATGATTTTGGTACTGGTTATTCTTCTCTTAGCTATCTACAGAATCTTCCCGTGGACATAATAAAAATTGATAGGGCATTTATAAGGGATATAGATAACGATGTAGAGAGGGCGATTACCAGTGCGATTATCAATCTTGGTCATGAGATGGATTTATGTATAACTGCCGAGGGTGTGGAGACAATTGAGCAGCTTGAGGTGTTAAAAGCTCAAGGATGTGACAGAGTACAGGGTTTTCTATTTAGTAAACCACTAAATGAGATGGTGGTAGAACAAAAACTTAAGAAAATAGATCAACAAATCAAAGCGCTTTAAATATAATATAGGAGATAGTGTATTATAAAAAAGGAAGTGGACGTACTATGTCATACAAGAGTGGCTTTGATATTGTTGCTTTTCGTTCCCGTAGTCATGCCCTTAGATTTAGTCAGATACTAAAGGATTCAGGTTATCCCAATCATATAATCTCTACGCCTAAGGAGGTCTCCATAGGTTGTGGTCTCTCTGTCAAGTTTTCACCCAGTTTAACCCCTTATGTCATCCGATTGTACAATATATATAGGTATCCAATATCTGGTTTTTACCATATAGAGCGATTGGGAAATACAAATAAAGTCATAAGAATACCGATTTAAAATCGATATTTGTCATATTATATTGTTTAAATCAGACAAATTGGGTTTACTTTATAAGTAAAATGCAAATACTATGGGTGAGAAAGGAGAACGATATACTATGGCAGATATCAAATATTCGCTCAAGGCAAAGAGTGAGACTCCTGCAAGGTTAGTTGCAGATACTGGGGAGTTCAAAATAACCATAGATGAACCTGCAGATCTAGGTGGTACTAACCAGGGACCTAATCCAGTCCAGTATGTGTTAGCAGCCCTATGTGGATGTCTGAATGTAGTGGGGCATATGATAGCTAATGAGATGGGGTTTGAACTGAGGGGATTAGAGTTTGAAATTGAGGGCGATTTAAATCCAGCTAAACTCTATGGCAAGCGCAGCGGCAATAGGGCAGGTTATGAGGAGATACGAGTAGATATAATACCTGATGCGGATGTCGATGAAGCTATATTGGATAAATGGCTTGAATCTGTGGAGCAGAGATGTCCTGTAAGTGATAATCTATCCAACCCCACTCCAGTAAAGCTATCTATAAAATAGTTTGAGTAATAACTATTTTATAGTCACATGATTTTGTAATGGCTATATCTTAGGCATTGGCATCAATGATTTATAGATGCTCAAGGAAGTGCAAAAATTTAAATAAAAATAGATATCAAATCTTTAAAAGTAGATATATGCAAGAGGCGGCAAGCCGCCTCTTTTTACTGTTTTTGCGTGGAAAATAGCTGATTCCCATATTTGATTAAAAACCAAGATAGCACTAGTGCTATTAGCATATCCACACCTAAAAAACCACCATTATAGAGTATGGAGTATAAAAGGGGATTCATATCCTCAGGGAATGTGCTTCTAAAGAATACCATGCCCGAAACTACATGGGTTAGAAAGCGACAAAAAGTACCTAAGAATATACCTGAAAATACATTTTTGAAGTTTTTAGACTTTTTCGCAAATAGTCCTGCAAGTCCCAAACACGCATAGGCTACAGGATAGTCTAATAATATGGATATAGGATGGGTTGACCATTTAGAGCCTAGCATATATTGGAGAATTCCATATAGAGCACCTACTACCATACCTTTTCCTGAACCCCAGCGTAGCGCAAATATAAATATTGGGACCATTGAACCGAGTGTGACGGAACCTCCATAGGGCATTTGGAACAATTTTACATAGCTAAGTGCCTGTGCCATGGCGATCATTATGCCGCCTTCTACCAACATACGAGTGTTTGACATACTTGTTTTTTTGTTTTGCATTGAATATTTCCTCCTTTTATGGGGACACAAAAAAGGCCATATACCAGCATGAAAGGTATATGGCCTTGCAATCAAAGCTTTTAAATCCCTCCGCTGGCATTATCCAGATCAGGTTTAAGGGTCGGAGTACAAGAAACTCCCTCTCAGCCAAATTGATTTAGCTCCCCATTTTTTATAATTAGTCAAGTTAAAATTAGAAATCTAAGTTTATAGACCTGACTAATATCATGGATAAACTAGTTATCCTTATTAAATTATCAAGATATAATATAGCATTTATATAGATCTTTGTCAAATATCATGTTCTGAATATGACTTCTTCTTTACTGAACATGTATCGTGCAAAGGATATGGATAGAATTATATATATTATCATCCATACAAACACAACTAGAAGGTGATTCGTATTGAATATACCCAGCGTAAGTTCTTTTATAATAACTACAACATTTATAATAGGTATATGCAAAAATGCACTAGGCATATTCTTAGGTTCGATGAAGTACGATGTAGCTCCGAGTATACCTATTATATTTAATGGAGTGAGATATGTCTGAGCTTCTTTGAATGAACGGGCATATATGCTTATGGCCAATGCCAATGCACCAAATACCATAGTCAAAAGTATTGTAATAAGTGCAATGATTACAAAAGCTGCAGGCTCCAAAGCTAGAGTGGCTTCATTTACTTCATAGCCAAAGGCCTCAGGTGACATTTGCATGGAAACTGCTAACCCCCCTATAAAGGCAATGGAGGTCATCACTCCCATGGTGGTTATCGCTAGGAATTTACCCCAAAGAAGTGACATTCTACTGGCCTGTGTGGTGAGTAGAGGTTCTAAGGTTCCCCTCTCCTTTTCTCCGGCACCTAGGTCTACTGCTGATGCTATGGGACCCGAGGCGGCGAATATTACTAGCATCATGGGTAGAATGAGGGAGAGCATGAGCTTACCAAACCCCGTATCATCCCTATCAGGGGATTTGGTAATTGTGTCTATGGGTGTCAATATAGTGGCGTCCATATCTCTAGCTTCAAGGCGATGGGCTACTATGCCTTTAGAATATTCATCTAACAATTCCTTTATAAATGATAGGGCCATACTAGATTTCTGGCTAGTGTTGTCATATGTAATTGTTATATTGGTCTCTTCTTCATTGGCGATTTTCTCCTGGAAACCTTGGGGTATCTCTATACCCAAAAGTATTTTTCCTGATTGCACATCATCTGCTATATTATCAGAATCCTTTATATCTATATTGGATCTAGATTTCAAAATATTTCCTATTTCGCTATTGTCATCATCTATAAGTGCAATTTTGACTCCGCCCTCTTCCTCTATAAAATCTGTGGTATCTTTGATTCCCTTACCCATAAATCCGAATATAAGTGGATATATAAGGAAGGGTATGAGGATAGCTGCCACGAGAGTCTTTTTATCCCTAAATATATCAATCAGTTCCTTTTTATAGACGATGGAAATTATATTCATTACTTATCACCTACCAATCTAATAAAGAGATCTTCCATATTATCACTTTGGTATTTCTCTTTAAAATATTCAATAGTACCTGAATCTATTATGGAACCTTTATGTATTATTATTATTCTGTCACATAACTTCTCCACCTCTTGCATACTATGGCTTGAGAATATAATTGCCTTATTTTGCTGTCTGCACTCTAGTATAAAGTCATGGACTATCTTAGTAGCTGTTACATCGAGGCCAGCGGTAGGTTCATCAAATAACATTATGGAAGGTCTGTGGACTATTGAACGAGAAATGGCTACCTTCTGTTTCATACCCCTTGAGAATTTTCCTACTTTTCTATCTATATATTCCTCCATATTGAATTTGAATACTAACTCTTCTATACTAGCTTTCATATCATGATCATTCATAGAATTGAGTTTGGCAAAATATTCGATATTCTCCCTTGCCGTGAGTCTGTCATACAGCCCTACTTCTCCACCGAATAGTATACCTATTTCCCTTCGAACTTCTCGGGGGTTTTCTATAATGCTGTGACCATTTATGAGGGCTGTCCCTGAAGTGGGCCTGAGCATTGTGGCCAGCATTCTGAGGGTGGTAGTCTTTCCCGCTCCGTTTTCACCTAATAATCCCACTATCTCTCCTTTTTTGACGGTGAAACTTGCATCTTTGACTGCCTCTACGTCTTTGAACTTTTTTCCTAGTTTTATGGCTTCAATCATACTTCTCTGATCTTTGAGTAACTAAAGATCAGATATACACCTCCTTTTGCTCATAAGATAGTTGAATGAGTATTAAACAATAGTGATTTTTTTGCAAATAAAACTATACAAAGTATTATAGGTATATAAATTAGGGTAAGATATACATATATAGTTTTAAAATTAGCAAATGTAACAATATATTATAGTATACCATAATTTGGCACAGATTTAAATATGGATTGTTTTACTTGGGTTTTCGCAAAAAATTATGACTATGATATAAATCCACCA
>CALKWW010000030.1 GCA_938003945.1 uncultured Bacillota bacterium
TTTCGGAGGGCAATATAGATTTGGAGTTTTTATTGAAGATGAGTGGAGAGTTAGATGAATTAATAAACATATATATTGATATTATAGAAGGCCAAGGTAGACCTACGGAGGATTAATAGGGAAGCCAAAGGATTAATAGGGAAGTCAATCGAAGAACTTTTATAGTTATGGTCATTAGATTAGAAAAATGTTAGCATGGATGTTGTAGCAAGAATTATACTAGAAAAATGTTGGCATGGATGTTGTAGCAGGAGTTATATCGGTCAATAGTTGTTAGCTATTAGATTAGAAGAATGTTATAATAGATAAAAACAGAAAGGTGGGAGTTGAATGGCGAAATTTGAAGGTTTTTCAAAATTCACAAAGAGCATTGAACAGGGAGCCAAGACAGCTAGTAAGATGGCAGGCGACACCATGGAGGTGACTAAACTTAAAAAGGTTATATATGATAATAAGGTTAAGCTAGATGAGCTATATAAGGAGATAGGAAAGAAGGTATATGAGGGTCATAAAAAGTCAAATATGGAAGAGGCAATATTGACAGATATATGTAAAGATATTGATAATATAAATGATGAGATAGATAAGGCAAATGATAAAATATTAGAAATTAAAAATATAAAGAGATGTCCTAATTGTGGTGCTCAGCTTGCGAAAGATGTCCAATTTTGTCCGGATTGTGGAACCAAACAAGGTGAATAGAACTTTTATAAGGTGGCAGTTGATATGAATGGATATAATGCAAAAACTCGTTATGGCTGGGATAACCTTTCAAAATTTTTGGCAGTTATAAGTCTACCTTTTCTATTCTCACGTTCTTCTGTACTTCTAGTAATAGGCCTTATATTGCTTGGATGGTCTATTGTAAGGGTGCTATCTAAGAATATGAGTAGACGAAGACGGGAAGAGATAGTGTTTGAAAACTGGTCAAGGCATGCAAATTATTGGTTGGATGTGGTTGTGGAGAAATTCAACAGTTTAGGAGCCAATATAAGGGAATGGTATATGAGGCAAAAATGGAAAGCAGAAGAGCGCAAGAGATTTAAGGTCATAAAATGCCCTAATTGTTCTCAGAAACTTAGGGTACCGAGGCGCAAGGGTAAACTATTGATTACCTGTAGCTCTTGTGGCCATAAATTTAATAAGAGGACGTAGGACTTGTGTATCTATTTTTTAAAACCCCTATAAAGCATTCCACTTTTCTATCCGATATATTTTATAGAGTATGAACTAAAGGGGGGATGTATGAATGCGGATAAACGGGGTTTCTTCTATTTCTAATACAAATATGATCCAATCTACACGACGTAGTGGATTGGCAGATAAGACATTTAATGATAGTCGACAGAGAGTTAATTCTATAAACAATATAGATAATAGAGACAGAAAAAATAATAAAATGCAGATTGATTTACTCACAGAAGCAGTAGATAATACAAATAAGATGCTAGAGGGGTATAATCGACGGTTTGAAATATCTATACATGAGGGAACTAATGCGGTGATGGTGAAGGTAATTGATCAAAATACAGATGAGATTATAAGAGAAATTCCACCTGAAAAGATACTCGATATGGTGGCAGCATTGTGGGAGATGGCAGGGATAATAGTTGATAGAAAGATATAGAAAGGGTGAGACGAGATGCCTTATTATTTGAATTCTGTAAGCACGATGAGATTTAGTGGGCTTGCATCGGGTATAGATACTGATAGTATGATACAAGATTTGATGAAAGCAGAAAACATGAAGGTAGACGGTTTAAAACAGGATAAGCAGATAGTAGAGTGGCGTAGAGATGCATACCGCGATATTACCAATAAACTTAGGGCTTTCAAGGACGAGTTTTTTGATGTTGCAAAGCCATCTAATTATATGTTATCTCCCAATGCATATAAGAATTATAGTGCAACAATTTCAGGAAGTGAAAATGTATTATCGATAGATACAAATGCTGATGCACTACCAGGTATATATAATGTTAAAATAATAGAGCTTGCCGAAAATGCCAAAATTTCAGGCGTCAAAAGTTTCCAAGAGCTAAATTTAAATACAAAGATATCCCAGCTAGAGGATGCAGATGGCAATACTTTTGATTTTAATGGTCAGAGCAGTACAGATATTATAATAAATGGACAAGTTATAACTATAAATAAAGACATGACAGTTCGCCAGTTGATAAGTGAGATAAATGGTAATAAAGCTGCCAATGCAAAGCTCATCTACAGTAGTATTACTGGCAAATTTACTCTCCAATCTAAGGATACAGGTAAGGATGCTATTTTAGATATAAGTGTAATACAAAGAGATTCCGATGGTAATATAATTGTGGATTCCGATGGTAATCCTGTAAGGACGAAAAATACTGATTTCTTAAGTTTTATCGGAATAGGAAGTGATAAAATAAAAAGAGGTCAAAACGCAGTAATAGAGGTAAATGTTAATCATGAAAGGGATGAAAATGGTGCTCTTATATACCATAAAGTAGGGTCTTCTACCAATACCTTTACTAGAGACGGTATGACTTTTAGTCTCTATGATAAGACAGTAGATAGCGAAACTGTGACCATAAGAGTTACAGAAGATATAGATGCAGTGGTAGACAATATAAAAAACTTTGTAGATAAGTACAATGAGCTAATAGATGAGATAAACACAAAACTTGTGGAGAAGAGATATAATGATTTCCCTCCTCTCACAGAAGAGCAGAAATCTGAAATGAGTGAAAAGGACATAGAACTGTGGGAAGAGAAGGCTATGAGTGGCCTTTTAAGAAATGACTCTATACTTCAAGGAATCGTATACGATATGAGAAAAGCCCTCAATGATAGGGTAGCAGGAGTAGATATTGGTCTCTCTGATATAGGCATTACAACGGGTAAGTGGTATGAGCATGGAAAATTATACTTAGATGAAGATAAGTTTAGAAAGACGATTGCAGAAGAGCCAGATAAAGTGGAGGAGCTTTTCATGAAGTCAGATGGGAAAGCATATAGTCCTGACTTAACCCCACAAGAGAGAAGTGAACGCTATAGTAATATCGGTATTGCCCAAAGAATTTCTGATATATTAAATGATAATATAAGGACTTCTAGGAACCAAAATAATAAAAAGGGACTTTTGCTTGAAAAGGCAGGTATAGTGGGGGATATTACAGAGTTTCAAAATACTCTAAATGATCAGATTAGGGATTTTGAAGACAGGATAGAGAAAATGAATGAACTTCTCTATAAAAAGGAAGAGAGCTATTGGCAGAGATTTACTGCTATGGAGAAGGCGATTCAACAGATGAATGTACAGAGTATGTGGCTTGCCCAACAGCTTAATATGGGTAGTTATTAGACGATCTAAGGGGGAATAATCATGGCTATGTTCAATCCATATCAACAATATGAGCAACAAAGTGTTATGACTGCCAGCCCTGGA
>CALKWW010000031.1 GCA_938003945.1 uncultured Bacillota bacterium
TATTTTTTCTTTTTTAAATTTAGTCTTGCTATTATCACGTTTAATAATCTCCATATAATTCCCCCTATTTTAATCTTTCTTTTAATATTTCAGCAAATCTATAAATATAAATTAGTTCGCCCATATCGTCTGTAGTATTTGCCAACTCATGCTTTATACTATCTATAAGTTTGATTATTTTACTATTGCATCTATATTCTTGCAATTTCATAGCATCTCTTATAAGCTCCTCCTTCTCTATTAAATCTTGTAGCTCTCTTGACAAAATGTCACCCCCTTATAAAACCCTCCTCACTCCTTTAAAATCCTCATTTCGTATGCACTGATATTGTTGATTTATTACTTTATCTAATAATAACTCCCAGTATTCAGCATGAGCTTTGCTCCTAGATTTTGAGTACTGTTTGCACATATTAATAAAAGTACTTTCCGCCTCTTTTGTATTGTGGGAGTACACCTTAAATATATCATTGTCAAATATGAATATATATTCCTTTATATTGTTTATAATATCACCTTTCCATTAAAAAGATAATTTTATTTGTTTTACCTATTACACTCACCACCTTTACATTATGTATTAATTATTATTATTCATCATCTAAAAACACCCAACTACAGCCAAATGATAATAATGCATATTGTAGTATTGACACACCTATGCTATCTGGCAGTGTATTAAAAGCCACTTGAAAATTGATTAAAAATATTAATAATATAAGGTACAGTCCCGTTTGTTTTAGAATTTTCTTAGCCACAAAACTCCTCCTCTCGTATTATAAAATTATATTTTATCTATCACATCTTCATTTCTTCATATGATAGATAAACCCTCATAATACCACCTCCTATAAGAACTAATTAATTTTATAATTAGAGTTTTATACGACGCATCTTTCTAGTTTTCCATAAAATTCTATTGCATATTTTAAGCATTTAAGTATATAATAGTATTACCTACTCAACACCCAGCATATAATAATGAAGCGTTGCGTAGGTGGCTTAGGTTATGGAGGTGCTCAGCACTTCCTACCTAAGCTTATTATATATAAAGCAAGGCAAAAGATAGATTGCTTTGCATATTATTCTACATATTTAATATCTACATCTGGCGTTTCTGGTTGTTTGAAATTTATATATATGCGCAATAACCCATTCTCGACTTTGTATTCTATGTTATCTACTTTATTTAGTGCAATTTTGAATTTAGAATTAATTGCATATGTACTATTTGTTTCCTTATCCTTTCTTTCTCCCTTTATAGCTAAATAATCTATTTCTCCTTCTCTTTTAATAGCAATGTCTATATCGTCTTTACTTAGCCCTAATACGTTATATATTATTATCTGTTGGCCGTCCTTGCTGATTACTTTTCGATTAGCTCCAATATTTTTTGCCGTCCAACTAAGTGGTGCATCAAACTTATCATACTTATCCCCATCCCAATAATCAAAACAATCAAACAAATCAATATACATAAAATTACCTACCTCCTAATTATGATAATTATCTTTTGCCTTGCTCATGCACTAAGCTCAACTATCCATTAAATACTTGTAATTTTTTATATATAATTTATTATATTTATCAGATATAGCGTGTTTTTGTGCGTCTGTCAATATATTATTATTCATCAAATCAAGGATAAATTGATTCTGCTGTTTGACTATATCTTGCAATTCCAATATCGCTTCGTCTTTTTTATTCATATATCACACCCCCTATTATTAGGATATCATGTTTTATTATATTTGTCAAGTACCTACTTAATTATATTTCTTAAATAATAATAAAAGTGAAAATACACAAATATTGGGGTATATTCCTGGTTAGGGATAAATATAAATGGAATGTTAAATTCACTACTCATACTATGTAAACTTGCTAAATAGCTCCTATTATTATATTGACTCTTATAATTCCCCTTACATATATCCTCATAATTAGCATTTTCTATCAATAATATCATTTTGCCTTTATGTTGTGCAAATTCATTCTTTAATCGTTGCCGATCTTTTGTCATATTTGTTGATAGCTCCTCTAGGCTGCCTTTTCTTTCTATTGCATACTCTTTATCAAAATAGAGATCTCTATCTATATCTAACTCTTTATTTGCTGGCAGGTAAAAGCTATAGTCTCCCTGGTCTAATTTTTGTACCTTATAATTAATATTCTTTTTACATAACCAGTCAGATATATGAGAGCTCTTCTCTCGTGTATCTATCAAAATACCCATAGTTGATAATAGTTTCTTTTGCTCTTTGTTCGTATATTTATACTTATCTAACATTAGTCATCCCCTTTATACAATAACTCTCGCATAAGTGTTTAATATCTTTTCTTTTTCATCAGATATTACCCATTGATTATTTTGTTTGTACCGTTTATTTTGTATTTTTAAACCAATCGTTCTTATCATGTCAAATTCATTGATTGGATTAGCATCGAATGTGTTTTTATATACTTTAACTGTTTCAATATCTCCGTTGTTGGGTCTATATAGTGAAAAGAATTTAGTCCCCCATCTATTAGTATCAATGTTAATAACTATGGCACAGTCTGAGGGTATAGAGTTATCTATTATATTTGCATATCCTAAATATTCCAATTCATATTGTATTTTTTCTATTACATTGAAATCTTCATTCGGTAAATACTCCCATATTTCTAAAAGTATTTGTTTATTATTTAAATCTCTGAATTGTTTCTTTGTTCGTCTCGAATATTTTTGTATAATCTGCTCTATATCTTTATTAAATTTGCCTTGATTAATCACCTTCGCATCATATATTGTATTGAAATATGGTATATAAGCTAAAATACGTTTAGCACGACCAAAATCACGAAAATAATTTAATTTAACTAATATCTCTAACTGATTAGATTGTATGGTCGTTTTCGTTTTTATGTCAAGTAGCAATTCATAAAAGTTATTATATTTATTATTTTTAGATAACTGATATAATTCATCTGATATCTTATAGTTCATATATTTTAATGATAAAATTGATTGATTGATCTTCCAGTGCTCTCTATCTAATCTAAACCCTCTATTGTCTAACCCAAATCTTATATCTCCTATTTCAATCCCAAAACCTTCTTGCATTTCTTTTTTTAATTCAATGACTTTATCTTTATTACCTTTCTTTGAATATTCCTCCATCAAGACTTCATAAAACTCTAATGGATAATGACTCTTTAGATATGCGCAATATAATGAATCAAAAGCATAAGAGTAAGCATGTGCTGCATTAAATCCATATTGACTTGAATCTTCTATAATATGCCATACATCCTCACTCATTTTTTGAGCTGTTTTAGGAGCCACTTTATCTTCTTCCATAATTCTATTAGAAAATCCATTAATAAATTTATCTTTAATTTTATATATGCTTTCTGGTTTCTTTTTTGAGATAGCTTTAATCAGACCATACGTCTCATCAGCATGAAATCCTGCATACATTAATGTTGTCATTATCTGCTCTTGATAGAGAATGAATGAGTTTGGCATTTCTGGTGTTTGAATTAATTTATCAAAACTTGGTATACCATACTCAAATTTTTCTCTTCTCTCAAAAATAGGATAGATAGATTTAAATGATGGTCTTATAGCTGCAATAAAAGCAGTAAGTTCTGATATATTTTGCGGTTTATATCGCATAACCTTCTTTCTGGTTGAGTCTTTCTCAACTTGGTTAACTCCTACAGTTAGTCCCTTTGCATAAATATCCCATACTTTTGTATTATTTTTAGTAATCTCAGCTAAATCTCTAATGTTATGTTGTTTCATACCTATTCTTTGATATATTTTATGTATCAACATAATAACATCAACTTTTAACAAATCATTTTTTAAAAATTTATATTTTTCAGCTACACTACCATCAATTACGGTTGTAATTGTTTCTTTTTTTGTAGACTCACTTTTGCACATTATTAACCCAATCTCTTCACGAATGTCTCCGTCGTATAATAAATATCCACATGGGTGGGCTTTTCTATCGGTAGTAATTCCTTGGTATTTTTCACTTTCTTTTACTAAATTATGAAATTCTTCATCCACAAAATCATAGATATTGATTAAATCCTTATCTTCCTCATTAGCGTATTTTAATTCTCTCTCATATTGATCTATCTGATCCGACACCTTATTGGCAATATCAAAAGAAATCTTGTTAGCTTTTGCGTACATTTTCCATGCCGATTTAGCTTGATATGTACCAAAAGCAATCATTGGATATGCGTGCCCTTCTCCCATTAGTTTCTTTTGTGACTGAGCAAAGATTTCTGGGTTACCACAATTTAAGTCCAAATCAGGCAGGCTCACAGTTTCTAATATTCTTGTTTTACTCATAAATCTTTCAGGGTATAGTTTTATTGGTGATGATATACGATCAATACTACTAAAACCAAGAAGCGAATTAGTAAAAAATGATGAAGAACTTCCTCTACCACTAGATGTAATTACGCCCCCGTTATTTAGTGCATCTTTCACGATAATATAATCCCATAAAAAATAGTCAGACATATTTGTCTCTATAACAGTTTTAACCTCTTTTTTTATCTCCTCTTCATATTTAGAATGCAACTCATCTGGGATATTTACTTTCTCCTCTTTCCACTTCTCCGCTATTAGTTTGGCATATAATAAATTCCTTTCCTGCTGGGTCAAATTCTTATTAAATGGAGGGATTTTTATATCCTTATCAAAGTCAATATCATCAAATGTAAGAAAAATATTTGTATTCTCCATCGCATGTTTTATTTCATCATCAGATAAAACTCCTTGTTCAATAAATCTTTGATATGCAGTATTACCATCTGGGTAGTCCATGTACCAGCCAATTTCATCCTCATATTTAATACCTTTTGATTCTAATATATACTCCCTATCTTGTGCTTGTTCAGGGTAAATATAATGGCTATCGCAACCCATAATTATATCAATATTATATTTATTAGATAGTGATAGTATCTTTTGGTTCAATTGACGCTGTTTGTCAGTATTATGATATTGCACCTCTAACATAAAACTATCTTGGAAATGGTTTTTAAACTTTAATACAATATCTTCTATATCATCATAATGCCAAAATGCCACACATGCAGATGTTACAAACACATCATCAGGATTTAATGACATAATTAATTCCAAATCTAACCGAGGTTTATAATAATATCCACTAATATTTGCTTCAGATAAAATAGAATTAATTTGTCGTCTTCCTTGTTCGTTTTTAGCAAATATACATATGTGTCCATTAGTTCTATCTTTTTCACGTCTATTTTTTACCCAATATGCTTCTGTGCCAAAAATAAACTTTAAACCATTTTTATAATATGGACACTTATTATCATAGCAATTACATTTCTGACATTCGGGATATTTCATATAATTGATACAAAAATTTTTAGCTACATCATAAACATCATAATATCTCCCTTGAAAGCCATGCTCCATTGAGGTTAACACTGTATGTCCTAATTCTACGCACCTTTTAGCATAATCTTCAATTGAAGTTGCACTATCTGGAGTAAAAACATTACTGTCATATGTATGTTTATGATAATTTTGATATATAGTATTAGATATTGTTCTCACCTCCTAAAACAAGTCAACGATCCATTCATCTATAATTGATTCTTCAATTATTTGATAATCATCAATTATGATTTGTGGATATTTATTGCCCATATAGTCATTAATATTGCACCTACCTATGATATTAATGCGACAACCCCCATCTTGTATAAGCTCATTATATTTATCTTTATTAGTTCTAAATTTGATAAAAGTAATATCTTGATCTACAATTCGTATAGTATTTTTATTTTGCCCGATTAAACTCGTATTATTAGCATTGACAGTGATACCTTCTATACATATCATAGGCTCCTCTATGCCTCTCCCATAATAATCTTCATAATTTGCTATTTGGTTTATTAAATCCTTTCCTACTCTATTGAAATATAATGCTGGAACAATAAAATCAACCTCATATACCTTCTCAAAATCATAATCCTTAAATATTTCATTTAACTCTTTCTGTATAATATCTATTTTTTCTCTCTTAATTTCTAATCCAGCTGCTCGCTGGTGCCCAGCTACAAATTCAAATAAATCTGTTTTATTTAATTCATCCATAAACCCATCAATGTTAGATGCCATACTACCCTTTAATTTGCCGTTAATATCTTCATAGTATACTATTGCAGGTCTTTGGTGTTTTTGTGATAATGAATTTGCAACTATACGAGCCATGCCATTCTTACCATAGCTATGATCGATCTGTGCTAGTAATATCTTATTATTGGTATCTATATCTAATTCTTTGAGAATTTTTTTACCTAGTCGTTTTCTTTTATTGTTTAGATTAATACATCGTTTTGCAATCTCTTCATATCTCTGATCAATACCACAAAACATATAACATAAATCAACTCTATCTTGATACTCCCCCAATCTAAATATCGCATTAATAAGAGGTGTAATATAAAATGCAATACCAATAGGGTTTACTTTACCCTTTAAAGAATAACTTTGCTTTTCTATTAATTTTTTAAATGCTTGATTATTTATATTATTTAAACCTTCTTTAATTATGCACTGTACTTCTGGAGCTTTTATATTCATCATATCTGAAATCAATCCCAAAGCTGCTAAGTCCAGATATTTATCGGCATGATTAATATGTGATTTTTTATCAAGCGCTTTACAGAACATATATGTCATGCCTGCTCCTGATAGATTTGTAGCTATATCATCAAGTTGATTATTTATAACAATAGCATTATGACTATAATATTTAACATCATGATGGTCAATAATTAGTACATCTATATTAAACTTATGTCTTAATATTTTATGTTCTTTATAATTATCACTTCCTGCGTCAGGTACTACTAGTAAATCTAATGTATTCAAATACCCATTAAGTTCATTCAGCAATATCCCGTGTGTGCGTCGCTCGTGTATAAATACATAATCGACATTCCCTCCAATATGTTTTATATACTGATATAGTATAGCTGTTGATGTTACCCCATCAGGATCACTATCACAAATTATCCCTATAGTACTATCTTGTTTAATATGTTGAAGCAATAAATCTGTTCCTTTATCCATATTTTTAAATTGAAAAGGATTAGGAAGATCATCTAATGATATATTTAAAAATTCAATTACATCTTTAATTCCTCTATTTTGTAATACCTCATAAAAAATATTGTCTGAGTTATAATTATTATTACCTATCAATTTATACTTCAAGCAACCCCTCCTTATACTTCTATTAAACATTCTTGTAGCAAACTTATAAACACATCTTTTCCCATATCGGTAGGAGACACCTTACTTCCTTGGGGCATATATTTATTATATTTATCATATACGTAATATACATTATTTTTCATAAATATATTATTTAATTTTAAAATCTCCGCCCTATCCTCTATTAAATCTCTATCTAGCCCTTCATCAAATGCTAAGATTATTACCCTTGGGTTTAATGCCTGTATATTTCTTGCCTGTATTGAAGAAATGCTATTCCCTCCTAAAGAAATTCCATTATATATACCCATACTATCAAGTTGTTGTGTAAATTTTTCTGATTCTCCAATAATAACTATTTGTTTTTCTTGTATAGATTCATAATTCTGATAGTATCCATAAAGTGCTTGGTGCTTAGGAAATGAATATATGGGGAAATATTTATTTATATCACTACTAACATCTCTTTTGTTATATCTCCCCATAATCCCTATAACGTTACCTTGAAAATCCCACCAGGGAATTGTTACTCTCATGGTTTCTGCATCATATCCTATCCTGTATTTATATTGAGTACTAAATGATATACCATCTTCATAAAACATTTGATTAGGTATTGTTTTATATTTATCATAACATTTTTGTTCTAATGGTTGTAAGGTATATATTCTCTCTTTGTTGACTCCTATATTTCTAAAATATCCACCAAAAGGTAATATAATATCTTTTTCTTTTACATCCTCAGCTGACAATCCTAACGTATTACATATGTATTTCAATGCGTTAGGAAAACTTAGACCCAATCGCTCCTGTAAGAGTGTAATTATATCTCCTTTAATACCTGTAGAAAAACATATTGTGCCCAAAGTGTCTTTTTTAATCCTTATACTAGTTGGGTTGGTGTCCTCATCTCTTGCGCACCTATATTCATCTTGCCTGTTCGTTATGTGGTGAAATCCAGCATCTTCTAATAATAGCTCTATGTATTCTGGATTATCTATTATATGCTTTTTTATTGTGTAAACATCTATACAAATCACCACCTAATAAGTTCTGTCATGATATACTGTACAAAATCCTATTTCTTTCCATGTATTATATCTTCCATTAAACTCATAAAGAACATTCTGTCCTCTATCGTCATTTCTTGTTTTATCTACAAACCCTACTAAGTATTTCTTATCAGGGTCTAATTCAACAATTTCTTTAATATTGGTATATTTACCATTTTCATCTTTTTTTAGGTTGTATGGCTTAATATCATATTTTTCATCATTAAATTCATCATCCCATATCTCTCTAAAGTATATCATTTCAGAATATACTTCTTTTATTTGTTTTGCATTACTTAAACAACTAACATCTAAATATCTTTTATTTATCATATGTGGCGCTAATTGATATGTAGTTACTACTGCCACATTTTCCTTACTAGCTAATTGAAATAATTCTTTTGAATGCTCAACTAATGATTGCCAGAACTGACCATCAACTAAATCTTCACTTTTCATAGTGTCATATATAAACAACTCATATCCTTGTTTTGACATCTTTTTTATTACTCGCTTAACAGAGCCTATATCATAATTAAACATTCTAACAAACTTTAACTTATCCTCATATTTATTTTTAGTTATATTTTTGGCCATTTCAATATATTTTAACTGCTCTTCATTGAAATCTCCTTGTTTTATTTTTTTTCTAGTTAGTCCATAATAATTTAAATCATTTGCTAATGTCATAGCTAATAACATTGTCTTAAATTCTTTTGACCTTTGCTCATTAGATATAATACAGACCTTATGTCCGTTTTCAACTACTGGAATAGCCATATTTGCAAACGCCCAACTTGTTTTCCCGATGCCTGAATGTCCACCCACGAGATATAAGTTACCCTTTGGTATTCCTAGTGTAATATAATTCAATATTCTAGCTGTTTTTCCATAATTCAACCCTATATCTTCCCCGCTGTTACAATCTGCAATAAAATCATCATCTATAATTAGATCTTCTATTTCAATATTACTTCCTTTATTAATCATAATATTGCTTAGCATATAATCATAATAGTCATATATTTGATCACTTGTCATTTTATTTAATTTATCTAAGTCATTCATGACGTTAAATCCTTTATCATAAAGACTTAAAATAATATTACTTCTTATTAATTCATCATAATAAACTTCGATATTATCTATATCTAATATGCGCATTATTTCAATAACAGTTCTATATCCACCTCTATTTTCAAAGCCTTTTTTTAAGGTATCTCTATTTTCAAAATATATTGCAATAGTGGCCTCATCAAAACTCTTATATCCTAAATTATACATTTCCAATCCGATTGTATAATAAAATTTGCTATCATCTAGTAAGAAATCGTTATTTGCATTAATCTCTTTATAGTCGCCGTACAGTTCAGGCTCTTTCCATAGGCAGAATATAAAATTACCTTCTATTATATTTCTATTTTTAGTTAAATCAGATGGGTAATGTTCAAAAACTTTCAACTAAATATCATCCTCCTCTAAAAATTCTAAGATTCCATTATCTATATCGTCATTTTTTGCTGTAGTGGTATGTAGGTTATTCATTATATCGATATCTATATGTGGTGTATTTTCTTGTTCTTTATTCTTCTTCTCAATCTTCCATTTCTTATATATTTCGTTTATATTATTTTTAACTATAGCCATCATGTAGCTAGATTTTCCATATTCATTATTAAATTTACCATCTAAGTTCATCCAATAAGCTAAAGTATCTTTGAACTCCTTCACTGTTAATAATACAACTTCATAATTATAAATACTTGCTAACTTATTAATCTGTTTCTGTAGTACGGTTGGCAGCATTCTATAATCATCATAATACCATATATTGTCACTAATAAATTCCAATAACTCAATCCTCATATCATCTTCTTTCTTCCATTCTAAATATTCTTCCTCATTACAATAGTATAGATTTCTACTACCTCTCTTCACTTTATAAAACTTATCTGTATATCCCCATTTTTTACAGATCTGACATCTACACCTATATCTACGTGCCAAAATACCCCTCCTTAATAATACTGTAGTAGGAGGGGAATAATCCCCCCTATCTCCTACAGTACAGACACAATTTCCTCTAGTGCGCTTGTTTTTATAACTTCAGTATCTTTAAAACTAGTAATGTCATTTTTCTTCATTATTTCCTTCATTTTTTGCTTACCTACTTCTGTTGTAGATTGAACTTTAACAGCTATTTGTTTAATTAGTTCTTCATTTTTTTCTACATCAATAGCATTTTTCTCCTCAAGGTATTCATTAATTTGTTGCTGCTTTTCTTGTTTTTGTTGCTTAGCTATTTGATCTATATCTCCAATGATACCAGCCTTATGTAAATTGTTTTCTATACTTTCTCTAAACAGTTTTTGAAATTTAGCCATAGCTTCTTCTTCTGTGTCAAATATAATATCTTCAGATAAATATACCCTATTACCAGCCTCTAAATCATCTGTCCCTCTAGTTGTCATCATTCTTTTTATAACTTTATTACCATTACCATCATCAATTTTTATTCGTTGTCCATATAAAATATAATCACACTCTGGGAATATGATATTTTCTAATCTATCTGGCATAGATGTTTTATATACATCATATTCCTCGCCATCTTTAGGTCTAAATGTTTTTACTTGACTATGTGTAATATATGTAATCTCAAAACCGAGTGCATATATTCTACTTATTTGTTCTCTAAAGTATGAATCATGTAAATTCCAACCTTGTCCATATGGTATATCCTTTTTGTTTCGATATTTTTTACCATCTTTTATACTTTCTTTTTTACACATATAAGGTTCTGCCATTAAATAAGCTTCATTTACTGTGTCTATTATTATAGTCTGTATGTTATCTGCTATTTCTTCTCTATGATCCTCTAGCAGATCAACAAACTCGACAAAATCCTCCCACTCATTAATGTCTTTAACATTGACAGACTGTGCTTTATATCCTTTTTCAAAAGCTAGCAATATTGCGTTCGGATACATAGAAGCCATTGTTGTCTTGCCCCATTTAGGAGGGGCTGACAATATGCCACTATATTCTGTAAAATTGACCTTTGGTATGTTCTTTTTAACACCAAGCTTCCCTAAATCAAAACTCACTACACATCTCTCCTTTTATATTTATCATGCTGTATTGTCACAAGTTTAACTTTATGATAATAAATCATCTAATACATCATCAATGTCTACTGTCTCTTCAGATGTAGCATTATTTTTTTCTGTCTCTTTTGTTTTATCTTCTCTTTTGATATCTTCTAGTGTAACATCAGATGTATCTTTTACTATCAATTCAATAAAGTCTGCATCAGTATATCCAGTACTAATTGCTCCATCTGCAAAATCACCCATAAGTTTTGGTTTTAAGATTCTTATTTCATCCATATTTCCACCTATAAAATTACCACCTCTTGGAGCAAAGTCCTCAATTTTACTTAAGCCTAAATCTACAGCTTCTTTTTGTTTTTGCGTTAAGTCATCATATGTAAAATCAAGTAATTCTGCTCCTCTGTATATAGAGGTTAAATATTGCAGGTTGTAATATTCTTTACCTCTAACCTTAAAACTATCAACTATAAATTTAAATCTATTTTTATGATCCTCATTGGTAAAGTCTAAATTAGAACCATTAATAATAAACTGTTGCGGGAAAAATCTATCTCCCTTTTCTTCTCTTACATAGCTTTGCACATATCCATTAATAATGACTTTCTTTTCATCTTTAAACAATGTATCATCAATCGCGTCTCGATTGAAAAATATGTTTATATCTGCTCTTAATTGACTTTTAGTTTCGTCTGGAACGATTTCTATAATTTTAGGTATGAATTTTCTATAATACTTTCCTTGCCATTGATTCCATTCCACATCTCCTGTAACTCTAAACTTCTTGTCTTTATATTTTGGCAATTGTTCTGCAAGGAATAATATAGCGTCATATTCGTATATAAACTCATGCCTATTTATAGCTTGTTTATTAAACTCTTTTTTATATTCTGCTAATTTGTCTTTATCTTCTTTCGTTATATCTTCTTTATTTTCTAAATTCCTAATTTTATAATACAATGTCATATATTCTTTTTTAACTTCCATATCTGTTTCTAAGTCAACTATAGTTTTTACGAAATCAGCAACCATATCTTTTGTTTCGGGATTATTTCTATCTTCCCAAGGTATTTCTAATTGCTGTCCCTTTTCTCCAAATAGCCCTTTACTAAAAGAATACACTTTCATTGTTTTAGAGTTTGTTTTATTATATCCTCCAAATAGTTCTACAAATGCACTATTTAAGTCTGTCTCTTTAATCCCAAAATTTAGTCGATGTGTTTCCCATCCATTATCATTAGGGGGTTTTACATTATGAAATTTGTCCCTGTCTTTAGGCAATACTAATTCTCCTATAAAATCAAACTTATTATATATTCTGCTCATAAACATCTCTCCTTTACTTTATTATTATATTTATTAAGTAAAAACTAGTTTCTATTTTTTAATCACCCCTCCCAATCAAATATCCATATAATCTAAATATATATTTAACACATCAACCTCGCCATCTTCTGTTGCGGGCATGAATTCTGTATCATTTAACCTATACCATTTATCTTTTATTTTGACACTATCAACATGTCTTATAATTTGTATTATACTAGCAGGATCGTCATGGTACACTGCTTCTAAAAAACTCCCATCTATTGACATTTCTGGTGTTTTATATTTGATTAGCACATTGCCCCTCCTTTCTGTTAAAATTCCAATTTTATTTAGTGCCACTTGCTCCTATAGTATTTCCTGCATCTGTTTCTTCAAAACAATAGTCCATACGCTCCTCCAGAGCCCCTATTTCTAATCCTATGCGATTTATTCTAGCATATAATTTAGTTGCTATTTCCTCATTGGTTAAATTATTACTATCAGCTAATATATATGTACAATCATCTGCTGCTCTACTAATTACCTCAAAGCTTTCTATAAATACTTCTTTGGCCATATCATTCATTAGAACATCCTCCTTTATATTTTATATATCATCTCAACCTTCACCTCTTATATATACCATATCATATATTATTATATTTATCAAGTACCATGCTTTATATTACTTTCAACTTGGTAAATTCAGGGTAATAACCTTTTTGCCATACCACATGTTGGTACTCTATGCTGTCTGTTTTGCCATCATCTCGAAAACTCATTCGTCTATGGTGAACAAAGCTATATTTAGGCATATGTTTGTCCCACATATCCTTTCTTAACTTGCCACCAAAATAATTGAGTCTTAACAGCATTATTACAAAGCCATCATCTTTTACATCATCTAGTGATTTCTCTATTATATCACGCGCTATGCTAAATGGAGGATTTGTGATGATTACATCGAATTTATTCCTACAGTTATATTTTAAATAATCAGTTTTTACTTTAGCTAAACTGTCACTCCTTATGTCGATTGTGCTTATATTATCTGGATTAATACCTATGTTTTTTAGTGCTTTTGGATACGACATAGGATGTTTAATATCACCACCTGCACAAGGATCTAAAATATGTATGTCTTTATAAAACACATTTTCATATTTATTAAACTCATTTAAAAAATCAATTATACTACTTACAGGTGTTACATAGTAGTCCTCTGCATGATTGCTTCTTGCATTACTTCTATTCGTTGATGACAACAATATCACCTCCTATACTTATAGTGTATCATACTTTATTATATTTGTCAAGTAGGACATGAATTATTGATATTCATCAATGAGTCGATCAAAATATTCAAGAAACGTTTGGTCTTTATAGCTTTCCCTTATAGCTGCTGCCCATTGTTTTATTCCTGGTTCGTCTAATTCGCTTGCGATTATACAAGCATATGCTAAGCCTTGTGCTAATCCAAAATTATAATACTTAGCCATTGTTGATTGTTTGAAAATATCTATATTAATCCTCTCAGCTTCTGTCAATTGCCGTTTTTTATTAATTCTATCATATACCTCATTAATATCCATAATACACCCTCCAGTGAAAGTTAACTCAATTCTCAAACTACTCTTCTTCCCACATAGTATCTATTTTTATAAATGCTTGTATAATTTTTTCGCCTATTTTGTATACTGTACTGCTTTCTGGATCTATCTGAAATACATCACCTCTAAAGAATATTGGCATATTGACTAGCTCTCCAATTTCTATTGATCTTACTATC
>CALKWW010000032.1 GCA_938003945.1 uncultured Bacillota bacterium
ATAGTAATATGGTTTCTTTCAAGTGTTCCCTTTGGTGTGGATTATGCAAGTGATGCAAGCTTGATTGGAAAGATAAGTTCGTTAATTGCTCCTATATTTAAACCAGCTGGTTTTGGAACTTGGCAGGCTACTATTGCTTTAATATCTGGAATATTGGCAAAAGAGGTAGTTGCAGGTACTTTAGGAGTGGTATATGGAGCAGGAGGCACAGCTTTAGAAGCAGTCATAGCACAGCATTTCACACCACTATCTGCATATTCCTTTATGGTCATGACTTTGCTTTATGCACCATGTATTGCTACCATTGGAGCTATTAGAAACGAGACGAAATCAAGGAAATGGACATTTATAACATTGGCATATGGATTTGTAGTTGCTTGGGTAGTCTCTGTCTCAATATATCAAATAGGGACGTTACTAGGATTTTAAAAGAAAGGAGTATATGATGAAGACAATTGTAGAGATTTTGTTAGTTGGAGCGGCCATAGTTGGAGCAATCTATATGTTATATAGAAATATTGCAAAGGAATATAAATGTGGTTCATGCTCATCCTGTCCATATAGCTGTAACCGAAGAAAGAGTTCGTGATGTAATAAAAGCGTCTAGGTTTTGTTATTTTCCTAACAAATCTAGACGCTTTGTTATGTATAGGGTGTATTGTTATCAAATATTCCACTTTGTTGGGAATAATCCAAAATATTCCACAAAAAATCTTGACACTACCAATTCTATGTGATATTCTTCCATATGAAGACATAAATTGTATCTTATCAATTTATCCAATATATTATATAAATCGAAAATGACTATGTATGCTAAACGACAAAGTAATAAAGAGAATAACTCTTATTATTCTGAGTTTACACATTCAACTCTAACCAATGAAAAATACACTAAGATATAAAATGAACAATGCATTATTATTGTAGATTCAATAATAAATATACTATAGATAAAGCAGGATATACTCATCTAAAGTACTAATTCACTTTGGGAAATTATAGTAATACATCTATTAAACTGGAACTCCTAAGAATGATAGGGCTATTCATAAATAAAAAAAATACAAAGGAAGGGGTATCGATCATGAAAAGGATGTTTAAAGGTCTAATTCTGACTGTAGCGTTCATACTTTGTATGGGTACTGTTGTTTTTGCAGATGGAGGTTCCGCAGAAATAGATGTTCCAGTTGACAGTGAAATATCTCCTGCCGGGCTTAAAGGGGATAACGAAGCATGGGTTGGAGGTGGCTATTGGCGCTATGGGACAAATGTAGTATACGTCTATTCGTATTATAGCCATGAAACTAAGTGGCATAGTTCAACAGTTAAAGGTGTTTTCGGGAAGAAATCATATTCTGGTGATACAAAGCCTGGAGAAAGGGCAGTAGCGCGCTTTGCAATAAACCCATTAGGTGGGAATCGTGCATGGTGGAATGCCTGGTAATATATTATGGTAATAGAGTTTAGCAAATAGTAAGTCATATTGTTGGCTTCCCAAAGTCAACAATATGACTCACTTATGTTAACTGATTGAAAAGAGAGGGTGAAGTGAAATTAAAAAGATACTTATTACTATTATTGTTATTTTTACTATTGTATTTTCTTTTTTAACAATTGACGTCTATTCAAAGTATGAATTTTACAAAATAGCATCCAAGGACTATAAAGAATCCGTACATATAGAAGATACTGATGAGAGAGTTCTTCCTGCAGAGTTTATTCGCTATGTAGAGAATGCTGCAGAGGAAAGCAATTTAAACATTCAAAGGCTTGTCTATAGCCCGGTTGTAAAGGGACAAAAACAGAAACTTATATTTTATGTATATATTAGCGATATAGAGTTGTTTTATGAGAACATTCCATTAAAATGGGGGAAACGGTTAGAGAATAGCGATGAAAAAGATAAATTTTTATCAAATGAAAATACAGAGGATCCTAATCAGATCGGACAAATTGGCCTTTTCTTCAACGATGTTATATTAGAAATACGTCCATTATCAGCAATGGAAAATCACATTTTGGGTACAGATTATTTACTTCAAACCGACGATAATAGCAAATCAAAAGCCTTTGCCGAAACTATTGAAAGGGATAGTCCGTTAGAGGCTGTTGCTAATGACAGTGGCAATATGGCGGTTATGGATATCAATATATCTATTTTTTTAGGGAAGATAGTATTGTTGTTTTGCCTATATGTCCTTATTATAATTGCATTTTTATACTATATCGTGTTCCGTTATAAGGAGTTTGGAATACGAAAGATGTTTGGGGATAGAAATCGTGACTTGATTCATAGAATTCTTGGACAAGAGTGTATGCCAATTATATCCAAATCCATTATAATCAGTTTTGTGGTGTCGTTTGTCTATTTATGTTTTTATAATCGTCTGTCACGGTTTGGAATATTTTTGATTGTATGGATTGTAGCTCAACTCATATTGATTGCAATATTACTTATTAGTTTCTGGATTCTGTCGCAAAGTGTTCGGTCTACGAAAATATCTTTAGCAATCAAAGACAAAAAACCAGTGAAATTTATCAAATTCCTAAACTATATTACAAAAGTCTTATTTGCAACCGTAGCTGTGATGATGTTTGCAATTGCGCTACAGAATTTGGGAACTTTGATAAAACAAAATTCTAATTTTAAAAAATGGGAAGAGACTAAAGATTATGCAGTGCTTGGCTTTACTGCTGATGATTCTACAGAGACTGATTTTGTAAAGGGTTATCTATTGAGTGGTAAGTTACATGAATTTTGGAAGATGATGAACAATCAAGGAGCTATGCTCATGTCACCTGGTGGTTACTATACTACTCCATTTAGATCCGATTATGAGAGAGATCCAGATTATGAAAAATATAGAGTAGATATAAATAATAATTATCTTAAGCTAAATCCAATTTATGATCTGAATGGTGAAAAAGTAGATGTTACAGACGAAGAAACTACAAATATGACATTACTAGTGCCCGAAAAATATAGGGAATTTGAGGAACAAATTTATAATTATTGTTCAAGACGACATACATTTTTATATAATTATGGAGCAGTTCGATATGCAAAGGAGATGGGAGAGGATGTACCATATGATCCCGGCATTGAAGATGAATTGTTAAAGCACCATGAGCTAATGATGCCTAATATTATATATGTAAAGAACGATCAATCTTATTTTACTTATGATCCTAACATAGCTAAAGATTGGAATAATGAAATTCACGATCCTATTGCATGGGTTATTAACAATAGTAATATGGGGGCGGCTGGTTTTTTAAGTGGAACTATATATTCAACCTCCATATCGAATGGAACATTTCGCCCTAAAATAGAGGACTATGAAGACCCGATGAAATCTCTAGAAGATGCTATTATAGAGTCTGATTTGCAGCATAATATTGTATTCGTACAATCTCTCTATAGCACTGTGGATAAATATATATATGATACTAGAAACTTAATATTGCTAGAGCTATCTATGATGATCCTAGCGTTCATCATTATAGTTATAATTATCATGTTTACTACATTAAATTATCTTGAGGAAAACAAACTATTAAATAGTGTGAAGCGAATTCATGGTTTTTCATTTGTAAAGCGACATTTTATGTATCTATTGCATCCCATTATATTTTGGTCAATAATCTTTTTGCTGTTAGTTGGATTCGACGTTACAACAAAATATGGTGTGGGCTGGGTAGCAGGTATAGTGTTTGTGATGTTCGCAGTTGAATTTATCCTATCTATCATACTATTGCGTATAAAGGAATTTGAAAAACAGATCAATGTCTTGAAAGGGGCGTAATGAAAGATGTATGCAATAAAGCTAGAAGATATACATAAACGATACGGTAAGAATGTGATATTTGATGATTTTAATCTATCTGTAAAAAAGGGTGAGATGGTTGCCATTGTGGGTGATAGTGGTGTCGGGAAGAGCACATTATTAAATATGATTGGACTTTTGGAGAGGCCAGATAGTGGAAGTTTGACAATCTGTGGCGAAGAAAATCCTCAAATTAATAGCAAGACGACCACCCTTTTACAGAGAAACATTTTGGGATATTTATTTCAAAACTATGCTCTAGTAGATAATATGACTGTAAATCAAAATTTAGATATTGCCTTAGAATATAGAAAAGTGAAGAATAGAAAATTGGCAAAGAAACAGGCCTTAGAAAAAGTAGGCCTATCAGGCAAGCTAAAGAATAAGGTCTTCGAACTTTCAGGTGGTGAGCAGCAGCGCATAGCAATTGCACGTCTAATGCTAAAACCATGTGAAATAATCTTGGCAGATGAGCCTACGGGATCGCTCGATGATAATAACAGGGATATTGTAATAGGTTTATTGAAAGAGTTTAATGAGCAGGGTAAGACCATTCTAATTGTTACACACGATAAGGTTGTGTCTGGTGTTTGTGAACGAGTGGTACAATTATAAGGAGAAATATATTATTTGTATGTATTTTGAGTTTCCGCAAAAAAATAAAACATACTTATATGAAGCCTATAAATCATATTGACTTGTAGTATTTTATTTGCTATTTACATATTGAATGCTAAAAGCATTGATTTATCTATGATTCAGAAAAAAATGCGGAAACTTAAGGTATGTATAACTTGCAACCACTCAAAAAATGTAGTACAATGAACTTGCTACAAACGATTGCACAAACCTTTTCACGAAAGGAGAATGATATTGTGGGACATCAAAAGTTTAATTACAAATCTTTAAACGATCTAAGAGAAGATGTTGACAGATTAAAAGTTGACTTACCTATATCTGAAGATTTGAGTATATTAAGTGACAGCATAATGATAGGTAATAGAGAATTACCTAATAGGTTAACTATACATCCTATGGAGGGAGCTGATGGTACGGCAGATGGTAAGCCAAGTGAATTGACATATCGCAGATATGAGAGATTTGCTAGGGGAGGAGCAGGTCTTATATGGCTTGAGGCGAGCGCCGTTGTTCATGAAGGTAGAGCAAATCCAAGGCAACTATACATGTGTAAGGAAAACAAATCTGATTTTGAAAAACTTCTTGAAAAGATACATAAGACAGCAGAGTTGGAATATGATCGCTCTCCTTATACAGTTATACAGTTAACCCATTCAGGTCGACACAGTAGGCCGGAGGGAAAACCTGCTCCGATAATTGCAACGGCTAATCCATATATGGACAAATTCTTACCAGATGAATATAAAATTATAACGGATGATGAATTAAAAAGATTAGAAGACAAATTTGTTGAAGCAGCTGTACTGGCAGAGGAGATAGGATTTGATGCAGTGGATATAAAGAGCTGCCATGGTTATCTTATATCTGAGCTTTTATCATCGTTTACTAGAGAAGGTGAGTATGGAGGTAGTTTTGAAAATAGAACTCGATTTTTGCGCAATGTGGTAGATAAGATAAGGGATAGATTGGGCGATAGTATTGATATTACTCTTCGTCTAAATGCCTATGATGCAATTCCATATCCATATGGATTTGGTGTAAGTAAAGATGATGTAAGTCAACCAGATCTAAGGGAGCCTATAAAATTACTACAATTGCTCAAGGAAAAGGGTGTAAAATTTGTAAATATAACTACGGGAAATCCATATTATAATCCCCATATAAATAGACCATATGATTTAGGACCATATATACCAGATGAACATCCTTTAGAGGGGATTTCTAGGATGTTAAATGTGATAAGAGAGATACAAGGAGCTGTACCTGAGATGATAGTAATATCTACAGGTTATAGTTGGCTCAGGCATTTAGGGCAATATGTAGCAGCTGGAGGAATAAAAGAAGGTTGGTTTAAGATGGCGGGATTTGGAAGGCAGGCATTTGCTTATCCAGATTTTGCAAGGGATATACTAGAAGGTAGAGGTATGGATCCAAAGAAATGCTGTATTGCATGTAGTAAGTGTACCGAAATAATGCGAAATGGTGGCACAACTGGCTGTGTAGTACGGGATGCAAAACACTATGCTCCAATATATATAGAGGTAATGAAGGGAAAGGCGACAGTTCCAAGTAAAAAAATAGCAAGCCATCTGTAATTTGCTGGAGAACAGATGGCAAGGAAGGATGAGAATATGGCTACAATTAAAGATGTTGCAAAACTGGCAGGAGTATCACCTAGTACCGTATCCCGTGCTCTGAGTGGAAAGGTGCCGGTGGACAAAGAGACTAAGCGTAAGGTTGTAGAGGCTGTCAAAGCCTTAGACTACAGGCCTAATGTAATAGCTAAAGCCCTTAAAGAGGGAAGATCGAACACTATAGGACTTGTACTTCCCAATATACGCAATCCCATATTCCCATCTGTAGCTCGAGGAGTAGAGGATGTAGCAAGGCAGAAGGGTTATACGGTGATACTTTGCAATACAGATGAAGATAGAGAGATAGAATTAGATTATATAGCTAAACTTAAAAACCGATGGGTAGATGGTTTTATATTTGCTACCGCCGGTAAGGATGCCGAACATATATTGGATTTAAAGGCAGATGGCATTCCGGTTGTGTTGCTTGTACGAAATATTGAATACAAGGTGGATGCAGTGGTCATAGACAATTTTAAGGCCGCCTACAGAGGGACTGAATACTTGATAGGTTTGGGCCATAGAAAAATAGCTTTTATAAACGGAGATCCACAGCTTTCACTATACAAGGAAAGATTAGCAGGCTATAAAAATGCACTGCAGAAGCACCATATATCCATTGATGATGGCCTAATAGTACAGAATGTGGCGGATATGGAAGGTGCTTATGTAGCAACCCATAGTCTACTAGATATAGGACTCATTCCTGACGCCATATTTGCAACAAGTGATCCAAAGGCATATGGGGTTATGGGGGCACTAAAGGATAGGGGGATAATTATTCCTAAAGATATAGCTCTCATGGGCTTTGACGATCTTGACATGAGTAGATTTATAAATCCATCTTTGACAGCTATATCCCAGCCCTGGTATGACATGGGTATGACAGCTATGGATAGACTCATACAGTTGATAGAGAATAAAGACGAAAAGCCAAGGGTGAATGTATTTGATGCTCATATTGTCAGGCGAGAATCGACTGAGGGAAATGAACTTATGGAGGAAACTCCTTTTAGCTAATCATGTTAGAACTAGGTGATAACATGGATAACCATTATTAATAAAAAATAAGTTAGTGAAATTATTCAAGTTTATAGACTAAAATTTTCAGTACTGGACTTGAATAATTATAAAATTATAGAGAAGGGAGAGACATTTAAATGGTTGATAACAAAGTGGCAATTGTGACAGGTGCTGGTCGTGGAATAGGTAATGCTATAGCTATGCAACTTGCAAGTGAAGGCTATGCTACAGCGGTTTTAGATGTACTCGATGAAGGAGAGATTGTTGAAAACCTAGAGGCTATCAAAAAACATGGAAATCCCTTTATATATTTTAGGGGCGATACAACAGACGCAAAAGACAGAAAGAATTTTATTGATAAAGTGATGGATGAATTTGGAAGAATCGATGTACTTGTAAATAATGCAGGTGTTGCACCTAAGGTGCGTATGGACATATTAGAGACTACAGAAGAGAGTTTGGACTTTGTGCTTGGAGTCAATATAAAGGGGACTTTTTTTCTTACACAATTGGTGGCAAATATAATGGTAGAGGAGCTCGAACGTATACCTGATATAAAGCCTAAAATTATAAATATCTCATCTATGTCGGCATATACATCAAGTCCATCTCGAGGTGAATATTGTATATCTAAGGCAGGGGTGAGCATGATAACACTCCTATTTGCCGATCGCCTTGCAGAGTATGGTATAAATGTATATGAGGTAAGACCAGGTATTATATATACCGACATGACAAAGGTAGTAAAAGATAAATATGACAAACTCATAGGTGAGGGATTGACTCCCATAAAGCGTTGGGGATATCCACAGGATATAGCAAATGCCGTATCCCTATTTTGTTCTGATAAA
>CALKWW010000033.1 GCA_938003945.1 uncultured Bacillota bacterium
GGGGACCATAGATACGAGATTGGATGGATTAAAGGTGGCCTTAGATTGTGCCAATGGCGCTGCATATGCCATAGCACCTTCTGTATTCAAGGAATTAGGTGCAGAGATCTTTGTAATAAATGATAAGCCAAATGGAGTAAATATAAATGACAACTGTGGTTCTACTCATCCACAAGGTCTACAGCAGTATGTAGTAGATATGGGAGCAGATGTAGGCCTTGCATTTGATGGGGATGCTGATCGGTTAATAGCAGTAGACGAACTGGGTAATATGGTCGATGGTGATCAGATAATGACCATATGTGGATTAGATTTAAAACGTCGTGGTATGCTCAACAAAGATACAGTAGTTGCAACAGTTATGAGTAATTTAGGTCTTGATAAAGCTTTGAATAGACATGAATGCAATGTGGTCAAGACGAAGGTAGGCGATAGGTATGTACTAGAGAGCATGCTAAAGGAAGATTACAATTTTGGGGGAGAGCAGTCTGGGCATATAATATTTTTGGATTATAATACTACAGGTGATGGTAGTGTGACGGCACTACAGTTAGTGAGTATTATGAAGAAAAGACAAAAAAGTCTCTCAAGCCTTGCAAGTGTTATGAAGAGATTACCCCAGGTATTGGTGAATGTAGAGGTTGATGACGTTACAAAGCATAGTTATATAGACAATGCCAATATACAATCGGCCATTAAAGATATAGAGACAAAACTGGATGGCAATGGGAGGGTGCTAGTGAGGCCATCAGGTACTGAACCCCTTATACGTATAATGATTGAAGGGGAAGACCATGAAGAGATAGAGGAATATGCAAATAATCTGGCTGTTCTATTTAAAAAGTGATCTAAATATTGGGTATTTAAAAGATGTTTATTACAAAAATCTGGTTCAATATTAATATTGAACCAGATTTTTTAATACGGAAATATATAGTTCGTAGACGGAATATTAAGAATCTATTTTTTACTTTCTCTATAATACTTAGGAGATATACCCTTTACCTTCTTGAACATTTTAGAAAATTGCAGAGGGTCATCGTAACCTACCGAGCGAGCAATATCTCCTACATAGAGGTGTGTATTTTGAAGTAGATATGCTGCCCTATCCATTCTATAATCTATTAGAAATTGTTGTGGTGTAGTATTTAGATATTTCCTAAATAATTGGCATAGATATTTTCTATCTATGCCGATATAATGTGAAATCTGTGCTATGGTCAGCGTTCTAGAGTAGTTTCTCTCTATGTATTGAACGGCTTTTTTCACGTAGAGCTTTTTTTGGTCTTTGGGTTCTGTATTAGGCATATATATATTACCTATTTCAATAAGTTTGGACATAAATAGATATAAAAGTCCTGTAAGATGTATTTCTTCACGTTCGGAGAAACCATCAATATTGGCCATTTCCAGGAGACAATCTTTCAGATATGCATCTTCATCGTACGAAAATATTGGATTACCCTTTGATAGATTAGCCATCTCCAAATAGTATTTAGCCTTTATCCCATAGAAACCGATCCAAACATAGTGCCATGGTTTATCAAAATCGGCACGGTAGAAAGTAACTATATTGGGGCATATGAGGAATCCATCTCCTTTTTTCAAGTTGTAAGTCTTGTTTCCCACTTGGAAACTTCCCTTACCGTCTAGTATATAGTGTATTAGATAGTGATCTCTTATGGCAGGTCCATAATAGTGGCCAGGTGGACATTTTTGTTCTCCCCAATGATATACGGTTAAATCTCCAATATCGGGATTTTGTAGTTTATTGAACTCGCAAGACATAATAGCCACTCCTTAAAATTTTATCTATTAACAGACATTATACCATATATATATGACAATATACCATTTACTTAAAATGTATATGGGGTATGCTATATACAGAACTGAGCATGTCAATGCTCAAGAAATGAGGAGGATGGATATGCCTAAAATAACATTTATGGGGGCAGGAAGTACTGTCTTTGCTAAAAATGTGTTGGGAGATTGTATGCTTACACCTGCTCTTAAAGATTCACATATTGCGCTATATGATATCGATCATCAAAGACTCAAGGATTCAGAAAATATGCTAAAAAATATAAATCGGAATCATGGTGATCATGCGACTATAGTGGCTTATACCGATAGAAAAGAGGCTCTAGCCGGCGCTGACTATGTTGTAAACGCCATACAAGTAGGAGGATATGAGCCCTGTACTGTAATTGACTTTGAAATTCCAAAAAATTATGGGCTTAGGCAGACTATAGGAGATACTCTAGGTATAGGTGGAATATTTAGAGCACTTAGAACTATTCCTGTGATGTTAGACTTTGCAAAGGATATGGAAGAGGTTTGCCCAGATGCGTGGTTTTTGAACTATACAAATCCCATGGCTATTGTGACAGGTGCCATGCTCAAGGCAACTGATATTAAGACAGTAGGTCTTTGCCATAGTGTACAAGTATGTGCACCAGGATTGCTTGAAGGACTTGGGATGGACACCGAAGGTATCCAATGGAAAATTGCTGGCATAAACCATATGGCATGGCTTCTTGAGATAACCAGGGATGGGGAGGATCTCTATCCAGAGATAAAGAGGCGCGCTCTAAAGCGAAAGACACCCCATGATGATATGGTACGCTATGAGATAATGAAACAATTTGGCTATTATATAACAGAGTCTAGTGAACATCTTGCAGAATACACCCCATATTTTATAAAGGATAAATATCCAGAACTAATAGAGAACTTTAACATACCCCTAGACGAATATCCACGTCGCTGTGAAGCTCAGATAGAGGGATGGAAGAAGATGCGCAAGTCATTGGTGGAGAACGAAGATATAGAACATGAACGGACAAATGAATATGCTTCATACATAATAGAGGCTATGGAGACAGATATTCCCTACAAAATAGGTGGGAATGTATTGAACACAGGGCTTATAACTAATTTACCAGACGAGTCATGTGTAGAGGTGCCTTGCCTAGTGGATGCCAGTGGCGTTACACCTTGCCATGTAGGTGCTCTTCCCCCACAACTTGCTGCCCTTAATATGACCAATATAAATGTACAGTTACTTACAATAGAAGCAGCATTGACTCTCAAAAAGGATTATATATATCAGGCAGCTATGTTGGATCCCCATACGGCATCTGAACTCTCTATAGATGACATAAGAGATATGTGTGACGATCTAATAGAGGCTCATGGTGATTGGTTACCACAATATAGATAGGCTTAAGGGCTGAATAGAAAAAAATTAAGGGGCAGATATCTGCCCCTTAATTTTTAAATACTATACTTTGTTAATCATGGATTTAAAGCTTATTACAATATTTATGTCATCAGTGAATTATTGTCTAGTGCTCTTTTATAGCTAGTTACAGCAACATTACAAAAGTGCCTAATGTTATAAGGACACTTGCAATTAGAGTTTTTGTGGAAAACTTTTCTCCCAATATTAAAAACGATAATATTAATGTAAGAACTATACTGGATTTATCAATTGGTGCGACTTTAGATACGTCTCCAATGGATATGGCCTTATAGTAAAATAGCCAAGATAGCCCCGTTGCTATTCCAGATAATATTAGGAATAGCCAATTTTCCTTCGTTAAATCCTTAATTCCAGATTGTGCTCCTGTTGCAAAAGCTATCCCCCATGATAAAAAAACTATAACTACTGTACGGATTGCTGTAGCAAGATTGGAATCAACACCCTTTATACCAATTTTAGCAAGGATTGAGGTCAATGCTGCAAAAAGTGCAGACAAGAGCGCAAATAATTTCCACATGCTACTACCTTCCTTTTTATTTATTTATAGCCTAATAGAGATTTTAGCTATAGTGTTATTTTACATAGGAATTGTATTTTTCCTCTAGATCAGGTGAAGACAGTGTCTCTAATATATATTTGCAGAATTCGCCGGAAGTTGCACCGGTGTCTCTTCCTGTTATGATTAACTTTTTCTCGAACTGGCCACATATATCCAATGCCATTTGAAGTTTCATAGCTTCTTTATTATAGCCAATGTGATCTAAGAGCATGACACCTGCCCTCATCATACTGCAGGGATCAGCATATTGGGCTCGTCCCTCTTTCACCATACGTGGTGCAGAACCATGTATGGCTTCAAACATGGCATATCTTTTGCCTATATTGGCACTACCTGCTGTACCTACACCTCCTTGGAATTCAGCTGCCTCGTCAGTCAATATATCGCCATAGAGGTTAGGGAGGACAACTACCTTGAAATCAGTCCTGCGCTTAGGATCTATGAGCTTTGCAGTCATAATGTCGATGTACCAATCGTCCCACTCAACTTCTGGATAGTCTTTGGATACTTCTCTAGCAATGTCTAAGAATTGTCCATCGGTAGTTTTTATGACATTTGCCTTTGTAACAACGGTGACTTTGTTTTTTCCACTTTTTTTGGCATAGTCAAATGCTGCCTCTAATATTCTACGTGAACCTTCATATGTGGCAACGGTAAAATCTATTGCCAAATCATCATTTACATGTATACCATCGCTACCAAGGGCATATGCTCCCTCAGTATTTTCTCTGAAGAATACCCAATCAATTCCTTCTTCTGAAACTTTCACTGGGCGAACATTTGCAAAGAGATCTAGTTCTTTGCGCATTGCGACATTGGCACTTTCTATATTAGGCCATGGGTCACCTGCTCTTGGTGTAGTAGTAGGTCCTTTAAGTATGACGTGACATTTCTTTAACTCATCTAGAACATCATCAGGTATTGCTTGCATGTGCTCTACACGATTTTCTATGGTAAGACCATCTATTACTTTAAACTTTATCTTACCCTTTTCGATATCATCTTTTAATATAAATTCTAATACTTTTTGGGCTTGTTCAGTGATATATGGACCTATGCCGTCACCACCTGCTACACCGATTATTATACTGTCTAGTTGTCCGTAGTCTACAAAATCTTTTGTAGCTTTCATGGTGTCAATTCTTTTGAACTGTCTCTCTAATAGCTCACCAAAATGTTTTTTTGCAATTTCTATCTGTTTTTGTCTTGTCATTGTATACCTCCAGTCTCATAGCTAATTTATCCTATTACATGAATATATTATATATGATTTACATATAAGATACAATTGACATATATTATTCAATTCTTATTTGCAGAGATGAGAAAGGGCCTTTGTTGTAGATTTTTATCAATGGAGTGATAGTGAGCATATTACTATTTGAGATATTACTGTGGATATGACAAGGCCATACTTGCTTTTATTATGCTATTTAATTAAGTTTTGCTAAAACTTAAATTGACTATTTATAGTCTGTTTTTTCAAACTATGATATAATTGGTTCTAATGTTAAATAGGTATTTATATTCCATCTAATAGTTGACAACATAAATACTAAAAACAATCAAGGGAAGTTAGGTTTTAGTTTTGGATTTTATTGATTGTAAGAAGGTAAAGGAGTTGGGAATGGCAAATCGATATGAAGACAGGATATTTTTCTATAGGTAAAAGGGCCACACAGGAGCTATGGATAAACAAATCACGATTTATAGGGGATGTATTTCATGTAGCCTCAGAAGATGAAGCTTTAGAAAAAATACAGTCTATAAGGGATACATATCCTGATGCTACTCACCATTGTTATGCATATTATATAGGCGTGGACTCCATAATAAAGAGATTTAATGATGACGGGGAGCCAGGGGGCACTGCAGGTATGCCCATATTGCAGGTGATAGAACAGCGTGAGATAGAAAATGTACTTGTAGTTGTAACTAGATATTTTGGAGGTATAAAATTAGGAGCAGGTGGGCTAGTGAGGGCCTATTCTAAGACAACTGCCAGAGCTCTTGATAGAGCCGGAAGGGTGTGGATGGAGCTTTGTGATAAGGGTATACTTACAATAGAATATGAATACCTAGGTTCGGTAGAGTACTTTTTAAATCAGAATAACATACCTATATTAGATACTATATATGAAGATAAAGTATATATACATGTGATAAGTCCAATGTCATGGGATGAGCTTGTCCAGCGTGTAAATGATATATGCAATGGCAGACTTGTACATGAACAATCAGGGCAGGTATATTATGCTATAGGAAAATAATGTGCCAAATAAGTATAATAAAGAATATCGTTTTATAAAGGTTATTTTATTTCTTGAATAGCAAACTTTATAGTGATATCTGAGGGGGATACGGAGCTACTATAAACAAATTTTACAGTAGCTCCGTGTTACCTTTTTATATGAACTTGTTATCAATAAAAGATTATTTATATATGGTGTGAAAATAATGTAAGACACAATGAACTTGTTAATTGAGAAGAGCGTAGTTTTCTGTTATCATTACAAGAGTAGCAGAAAAATTTCACTATGTATATTTTTATTAATGGCTATATGTAAAAAAATATGTTATAATTATGCAAGTTTAAAATTAATAACATTAGTCTATCGACTTAAATAATTTTATGGATAACTTTATTAAGTTATTTTTTTATATAATAATAGTTAACCATATAGAATGTAGATGGAGTGTTATCATGGAAAATTCTTCAAAGATAGACATAATCACTGGTCACTTTGGAAGTGGCAAGACAGAGTTTTCAATCAATTATAGTATTCAACTTGCAAAGGACAATCTAAAAGTTGCACTAGTAGATTTAGATATTGTAAATCCATTTTTTAGAACAGCAGAGGTCAAAGATATATTAGAGGAAATGGGTATTAAGGTAATAGTGCCTAATTTTGCAGGGACTACCGTAGATATACCTTCGCTACCGGCTGATATATATGGTGTATTCGAAGATAAATCATATGATAAGGTCATATTTGACTTAGGAGGCGATGACTTAGGTGCTCTTGCCTTAGGTAGGTATCATTTGGAGATAGAGAAGATGCCATATAATATGTTCTACATGATAAATACCAAGCGTCCTCTGTCCTCAACACAGGAACAGATCATAGATATGCTAAAGTCAATAGAGGGAACTTCTCGTCTAAAGGTCACTTATCTTATAAATAACACCAATCTCTCATATGAGACATCTTTGGAAGATGTAATGGAAGGACAGTCGATAATAGAGAAGGTATCAGCTGAGACTAATATACCTGTTGCCTATGTGGTAGCTACAGACAATATAATAGAAGAACTACCGTATGATATCAAAAAGAAAGCTTTTAAATTAAATTTATATATGCAGCCCATATGGAATAAGTAGAGTCTTGAAGGAGGGTGTGTAGATGGCCAAGGTCATATTTGATGAGGAGCGCTGTAAGGGATGTGAGTTATGTACTACAGTTTGTCCCAAGGGCATTGTGGTAATGGCCGAAGAACGCATGAACTCAAAGGGTTATCATCCTGCAACAGTTATAGACATGGATAGATGTATAGGTTGTGCATTTTGTGCCCGCATATGTCCAGATGTAGTCATTGAAGTGGAAAAATAATATGAATGGAGGTTCAATGTATGGCAAAGGTTTTGATGAAGGGAAATGAGGCAATTGCAGAGGCGGCCATACAGGCAGGATGCAGATATTTTTTTGGATATCCAATAACACCACAGAATGAAATACCTGCCTATATGGCAAAGAGACTTCCTAAGATAGGAGGAACTTTTATACAGGCAGAGAGCGAGGTTTCGGCAATAAATATGGTATATGGAGCTGCAGGCGCCGGCGCCCGGGCGATGACGTCATCATCTAGCCCTGGTATAAGCCTCAAGCAGGAGGGCATATCCTATATCGCCGGCGCAGAGCTGCCCTGCATGATAGTCAATATAGTAAGGGGTGGACCGGGACTTGGAAGTATACAACCTGCCCAATCTGACTATTTTCAGGCCACAAAGGGTGGTGGTCATGGTGACTACCATATGGTAGTACTAGCGCCGGCGACATTGCAAGAGGCCGTAGAACTTGTAATGGAAGGTTTCGACATAGCGGATCAGTATAGAAATCCAGTTATGCTACTTGGTGATGGCATGCTAGGTCAGATGATGGAGCCAGTGGAATTTTCCACATACGAAGGTAGAAATCTACCTCCTAAGATTTGGGCTACCACTGGCTACGATGGGAGCAGGGAGCGAAATATTATAAATTCATTATATATAGATCCAAAGGAATTAGAAGAACATGTGCAGAGGATATATAAGAAATATGAGGAAATTAAGAAAAATGAGGTCAAGGTAGAGAGTTACAACTGTGAAGATGCACAGATAATAGTAGCAGCATATGGTACTACCTCTCGAATAGTTAAAAAGGTGATACAATTAGGCAAGGAAGAAGGTATAGCTATAGGGCTCATAAGACCTATTACTCTGTGGCCGTTCCCATATGATGAGTTTTCGAAGTGGGCGGATAGGGAACATGTGAAGGCCTTTCTATCAGTGGAGATGAGTATGGGGCAGATGATAGAGGATGTGCGTCTAGGTGTAGAGGGCAAAAAACCTGTACATTTCTATGGTAGAACAGGTGGTATGGTACCTCATCCAGATGCAATATTGCAACAGATAAAGGAATTAAGGGGTGATATTTAAATGGCAAAGGTATTTGAAAGACCAAAGGCACTTACAGATAAGCCATTTCACTATTGTCCAGGATGTGCCCATGGTATAGTACACAGACTAGTGGCAGAGGTCATAGATGAGCTAGGGGTACAAGATAAGACAATAGGGGTTGCCCCAGTTGGATGTGCAGTATTTGCATATGACTATTTTAACTGTGATATGCATGAGGCATCCCATGGCAGGGCACCAGCAGTGGCTACAGGGATAAAGAGAGTCCATCCAGATAAAGTAGTATTCACATATCAGGGCGATGGAGACCTTGCATCAATAGGTTTGGCTGAGATAACCCATGCTGCCACGCGGGGTGAGAACTTTACTACAATATTTATAAACAATGCTATATATGGTATGACAGGTGGGCAGATGGCGCCAACCACATTATTAGACCAGGTTACAACGACTTCTCCTTACGGGCGAAGCGCGGAGCGGGAAGGGTATCCCATAAAGATGAGTGAGATGCTCGCTACATTGGAGGGGGCTTGTTATATAGCTAGAGTATCGGTTCATGATATTAAGAATATAACAAAAGCTAAGCGTGCAATAAAGAAGGCATTTGAGATGCAGCTAGAAGGGAAGGGGTTTGCCCTGGTAGAGGTTTTATCGACTTGTCCTACAAATTGGGGGATGAACCCCATCGAGGCATTTGAATGGCTCGAGGAGAATATGATTCCATACTATCCTCTTGGCACGTTTAAGGAGGTTGAGTAGTATGCATGAGGAGATTATAATGGCAGGATTTGGTGGCCAAGGTGTCATGTCTATGGGACAACTCCTTGCCTATGCAGGGATGCTTGAAGATAAAGAGGTGTCCTGGTTACCCTCGTATGGTCCAGAGATGAGGGGTGGGACTGCTAACTGTAGTGTGATAGTATCAGATGATCTAGTTGCCTCACCCATTGTCACAGATGCAACTGCAGTAATTATAATGAATAAGCCCTCTCTAGGTAAGTTCCAGGGGGTTGTAATACCGGGGGGTTCCATGTTTATAAACTCTTCCCTTATAGATGATAGATGTAGTCGGGAAGATATAGATATATACTATATCCCGGCAAATGATGTGGCAGATGAGATTGGAAATAACAAGGTGGCCAATATGGTCATGTTAGGTGCATATATTAAAAAGACAGGTATTGTGTCGGCAGATTCCGTGATAGAGTCATTAAAGAAGGTTTTGGGTTCGTCTAAGGCCCATCTAATCCCCATAAATGAAGAGGCATTAAAGAGGGGTGCCCAATTTGTAGAGAAGAAATAAGTCGCATACAATTGCGGCTTATTTTTTTTGCATTTACAATTTACAAAAATGCAGATGCTACAAAGTTATATTCCTCTCATTTGGAGAACTCCATATTTTCCTGTGTTCATATGAATTTAGATATCTTTCTATGTGGTTGTTTAATATTATTGACTGTGATAAAATTATAGTGGAATTTTTGTTCCAGAAAGGGGATTTTGTCGTGCAAAAGGCAATAGAGATTGTAAGAGATGGTATGACAATGCGAGGGATGCTCCATAGGCCAGATAATGTTGAGGGGAAGCTTCCAATAGCTCTCATATTTCATGGATTTACAGGGCATAAGATGGAGTCCCATTTTATTTTTGTGAAATTATCCAGACAGCTTGAAAAGGCTGGGATGGCCAGTTTACGATTTGACTTCTTAGGCAGTGGCGAGAGTGACGGTGATTTTGTAGATATGACACTCTCAGGTGAGGTAAAGGATGCACAAGAGATTTTAGAATTTGCCAAGTCAATCGAATGGGTGGATAGGGATAGGATATATGTAGTAGGGCTTAGTATGGGTGGTGCTGTTGCCAGTATATTGGCCGGACAACATAGCGATGATATTGAGCGCCTGTGCCTATGGGCACCAGCTGGTAATATGCCGGAGCTTATAAAAAATAGACTAGATGAACTTAAAGGCGAGGGAGCAATAGAGGACGAATTTAAGAAGTATGATCTAGGTGGATTCCTACTAGGTAGAGGTTTTGTGGAGGACCTCATGTCGCTTGATGTATATGAACTAGCCTCTCCTTATGATGGGGAAGTACTTATAATACACGGTGATAGTGATCAATCTGTTCCCCTATCTGCATCGCACAGATATCTAGATATCTATGGCGATAGGGCAAACCTTCATATAATAGAAGGTGCGGACCATACATTCAATAAATTTGAATGGGAGAGGGAAGCCATAAGTACGACAGTTGAGTATCTGAATAGATAATAACTATAAGAATGAGAAGGGTGAAAAGATGCTACTCAGGGAATTATTAGCTGGAACTCCAGTATTCCAAATATGGGGTTCTAGAGAGATTGTCATAGAGGGATTGGCCATAGAGGCAGATGATATAAGGCCAAATGATCTATATATATATATGCAAAACAGAGAAGGTATATCTTATGAGGCTAGCATAAAAAAAGCTATAGATCAGGGGGCAGCAGCTATATGTATAGATAAAGGATATGATGTACTACCCTATGACATAACTTTTATAAAGACATACAATGTAAAACGATTTTTATCTGCAATTAGCAAAAACTTTTATCAAAATCCATCTCAGAACATAGATATGATAGGAATCACTGGGAGTCATGGTAAGACCACCATAGGTAATATGATACGCTCTATACTTAAAGCCGCAGGGATTCAAACCGTTATGATAAATACTTCATCATGTAGGTTAGGTGATGATCCCTCATATATAAGTGATGATATTCTAAACCCTGTAGTATTTACAAAGTTCTTAAATGAGGCAGTGAATAGAGGTATAGATAGGGGTATAGTAGAATGCTCTTATACTACTATAGTAGAGGAAAGGCTCAGGCATATATGGTTTGATAGTTTGATCTACACTGATCTATATACTTATTTTAAGAATCAAGAGATGGACTTTCACTATCTTGAGATTCGTAAGACATTGATAGACCATCTAAAACATATAAAATGTCCCATAATAGTAAATATGGACGACTATCATGCTAATCAACTTACCAATAGAAATATAGTGGGATATGGAATATACGGTGGATACAATATTACAGCAAAAAACATTACATTGATGCCAGATAGTAGTAGGCTTACAATATGTACACCTAAGGGAAGCAAGCAGATAACTTTAGGCTTGCCAGGGCTCCATAATGTATATAATGCAATGGCAGCCATTGGTTGGTGTATTACAGAGGAAATAGATTTCCCATATATTGAAGAGGGGCTTAAGCAATTAGAGGATTTTGAGAACGTACAATATAATATAGATGCAGATATAACAAATCCCATTGATGTGCAAGTACACAACTACTCAAAACCGGGAGAAATACCTATGATATTAGAGAATATACATGATGATAGTGGGTATGATAATATAGCTACCATATTATGCGTTCCCCTATGTCAGAGTGCCTCTGAATATAAGGAGATAGGTAGTGCATTAAATAAATTCAGTCGTTACTGTATAATGACCTCCGATTATAGTGATAGATATAACTATGTCGATGGTGCATTTGCAATAGTTCAAAATATGCAAGATGCCAGTATTCATAATGAAATTGATAACTATAAGGCACTTAAAAAGGCCAGATCTTTGGTCAAAGATGGAGGTTCTATTGTGGTACTTACCCATGAGAGGTGTTGAAGTTTAACAAGTATGCGAGGAAGGTGATAATGTGGACAGTAAAGATTTTTTAGCAAAACTTATAGATATTCCAGGTGTATCTGGATATGAAAAAGAGGTCTCCGAGAAAGTTTCAGACGTATTTAAAGGATACTGTGATCATGTATGTATAGATGATTTTTACAATGTATATGGTAGGAAAACCCGTGGGACTACGCAAGATAAGCCGAAAATAATGTTAGCTGCCCATATAGATGAGATAGGTCTTATGGTGAAGGATATAGACGATGATGGATTTATAAAATTTACGACAATTGGAGGAGTAGACCAAAGAATTTTATTATCCCAAGAAGTCATAGTATATGGCAGGGAGCCACTATTTGGCGTAATAGGTGCAAAACCTCCCCATCTTCAAGAGCGTGGTGAGAGAGGGAAGGCAGTCAAGATGGAGGATATGACAATTGACTTAGGTCTACCTGCTAAAAAGGTAAAAGAACTTGTGAGGGTAGGGGATATCATAACATTTAAAAGTCCCCTAGTATCTATGCAAAATAATTTTGTAAATGGCAAGTCCTTAGACGATAGGGCCAGTGTTGCGGTGATGTTAGAGGCTATGAAGGAATTAGATAGATTCAGCTTTAATGCTGATGTATACTTTGTTGCCACAGTCCAAGAGGAGGTAGGAGTTAGGGGAGCCACTATAAGTACATATGGTGTGAATCCAGATATAGGTATTGCCATAGATGTAACTCATGGGGATACTCCAGATTCACCTAAGGAAGAGACTAATGCAATGGATAAGGGGCCGGCTATATGTATAGGTCCTAACTTACATCCTAAATTAAGTCAGAGGCTTATGGATGTGGCTAAGGATTACGGTTTAGAGTATCAGGTAGAGGTCGCTTCAGGGCCTACAGGAACTGATGCTAGGGCTATGCAAATAGCACGAGATGGTATTCCCACTGTACTTATGGAGATTCCCTTGAGATATATGCATACTACAGTAGAGACTTTAAATATGGATAATGTTAAAAAAGCAGGTAGGATTATAGCATTTTTCATAGCTTCAATGGAGGAGGGATGGCGAGAATGGTTGAGCTACTAAGGAAGTTGACAGAGGCAAGTGGTGTATCTGGCAATGAAGATGAAGTGCGCGATATTATAAAGAAAGAGATCTCATCTTTGGCAGATAAGATATATATAGACGGTATAGGCAACCTGATAGCCTATAAAAAAGGCAAAGGAACAGATAATAAGAAGCGAATAATGTTATGTGCCCATATGGATGAAGTGGGTTTTATAATAACTTCAATAAGCGATAATGGAATGCTTAAGTTTAGGCCTGTGGGGGGCATAGATCCTAGAATACTCATATCTAAGAGAGTATATATAGGCAAGGATAGAATACCAGGAGTCCTTGGTATAAAGGCAATCCATCTTCAAGAGCCTAATGAGAGAAAAAATGCAGTAAAGGTAGAACAGATGTATATCGATATTGGAGTGAATTCTAAAGAAGAGGCAGAGAAATTAGTAAAAATAGGTGACTATGCAATATTCGATAGCAATATGGTTGAGTTTGGCGATAATAAGATAAAAGCTAAGGCCTTAGATGACAGGGTAGGATGTGCAGTGCTCATAGAGGCATTAGGGGAAGAATATGAGCACGATATATATGCATGCTTTACTGTGCAGGAGGAAGTAGGACTGAGGGGCGCCGGCGTTGCTGCCTATCATGTGGAGCCCGATATTGGAATTGTGGTAGAGGGTACAACCTGCTCCGATGTATCAGGAGTAGATGAACATATGTACTCTACAATAATGGGTAATGGTCCTGCCATTACAATAATGGATGGAAGCTCAATTTCAAATAAGGAATTGATAGACAGCTTAAAGGCCATAGGTGAGGCCAAGGGTATACCTTACCAGCTAAAGAAGGGAACTACCGGCGGCAATGACGCAGGTATGATACATACATCCAAAGAAGGTGTGGCCACCTGTGTAGTATCTGTACCATGTAGATACATCCATTCTCCCTCATCTGTAATGGACAAATCTGACTTTGAAAATACTATAGAATTGGTTAAAGAATTTGTGAAAGGGTGTGAATGATATGAAGGATCTGCTTAAAAAACTTATTGAGACATATGGCCCATCGGGCAATGAGGAAGATATAAGAAGAGTGATAGAGGAAGAGATACGGGACTATGTAGATCAGATAGATACAGACGTGATGGGAAACCTCATAGCTTTGAAGAAGGGTAATGGCCAGGGCAGGAAGGTTATGCTCTCTGCCCATATGGATCAGATTGGACTCATTGTAACCCATATTGATGACAATGGATTTTTGAGATTTTCCAATGTAGGTGGAATAAGCGTTCTAAATACTATAAATGGAAAGGTCATATTTAAAAATGGCACCATAGGCACTGTAAGTTATGAGAACGAGATAGAGAATATAAAGGATATAAAACTAAATAGAATGTATATAGACATCGGAGCAAATAGCTGTGAGGAAGCGGCTGAGAAAGTCTCCATAGGTGATGTTGCTGTATACTATTCTCCATTAGCTGAGAGCAATGGAAGATATATAGGAGGGGCAATGGACAACAGGTCTGGTTGTGCGCTTCTGATAGAGACAATAAAAGAGCTCAAGGACTGTAAAAATGATGCATACTTTGTATTCAGTGTACAAGAGGAGGTAGGACTTAGAGGTGCTAAGACATCAGCCTATTCCATAAATCCTGACGTAGGTATTGCAGTTGATGTCACATCTACCGGTGATACACCTAAGGCTCGTACTATGGCAGTCAAGTTAGGTGCAGGACCTGCCATAAAGGTGAAAGATGGGTCGGTGATATGTCATCCTAAGGTTAAGGATCTCATGATAGATAGGGCAGAGGATATTGACATCCCCTATCAGATGGAAGTATTAGAGTGGGGTGGAACTGATGCTGGGGCTATACATCTTACAAGGCAAGGTATTCCCTCAGGTGCAGTGTCCATACCCTGTAGATATGTCCACAGTGCAAATGAGATGGTGGATGAAAAAGATCTTGAAAATGGTGTAAAACTTTTAGTTAAAATACTAGAAAATGAAATAGAGTTATAGTTATGACAAGAAGGGACTTCGTAGGAGGTCCTTTTTTGTATTG
>CALKWW010000034.1 GCA_938003945.1 uncultured Bacillota bacterium
TCCTAACTTTTCTGCAATATAGCTTACAGTTAAAACACCATAATCTGTTGCTGCTGTTATAACACCATCTATATTCATTTCTTTTGCATATTTTAAACATTCTTCTTCATTAACTATATCTATAACTTTATAATAATCAGCATACTTAAATCCTATTGCTTCTGAATCTCCATCAACACACACTGTTATATACCCTAGTGCTTTAGCCCTTTTTATTACATATGATTGCAATAAACCAGCACCTATGAACATTATTTTTTTTTTTCATTTAATTTGTTCCTCCATAAAAAAAGCTGTCACTTTTTCCACAATATAATTACATTCATTTTTGCCATATCGCTGATCACAAGGAATAGTAAGAATCTCATTTGACAACCTAAACAAATCTTTTGAGTATGACAGTACTTCATCAGGTAATTTCCAATGGATATTACAGTAAATATCATTCTCTATTAAATATTCAAACAGTCTATTCCTTTGGTTTGTAAGTATAACAAAGCCAAACGGGACAATGTCTTCATTATAATCAAATGGTATAGTCAGCCCTTTTATATTTTTTAGCTTTCTATATAAGTATAAAGCATTTTTCTTTCTTTTGATACACAAAGTATCATAGTCTAAATTACTAATAAGTACAGATGACAAATCTGTTATTTTCCTTATAGTATAATCACTAAATAAAGATTTATTTGCTTTTTTTATTAAGCTTAAATAAATATTCTTGTCTAGTTTTTTGTCCCTTAAATATTCACTTTTCATCAGCTCCAAAATCGCCAAAAACGTCACAACGAGATGGTATAACATAATTAAACGAATATTCATTATAACCATCTTCTATGTCATAAATAGGTAAATAATTTTCTTCCTTAGTCGCCAAAATAGCTCCGTCTGGGAATGCACCCCATTTTCTTATACTGGCCACTATATAATCCCCAACACCTATTTGTTCTTTACCTTTTGTAAATAAAGATTGTGTAAGATCCTCTATAATAATAATCCCTTTTTCCTTAAGCGTTTTGATAAAATCACAAGTTTTCTGATTATGCGAAAAACCAAAATAATCAATATAGAAAAAGAATCCTGTATCTTTATCTACTTGCTTATTTATATCATTCAAATCTAGAGAAAAATCTTCATTAACGTTATAAAATTTATATTTAATACCACTTTGTTTTACAACAGTTAATATTGATGAACATAAAAATGTTGGAAGTAAAATTACTTTGTCTTTTTTATTATTATCAATGCAATACTTTAATAAGTAACTGATTGCACTCCTTCCTGTATTGAAAAACAGTTGATTTATATATTTTCTTTCTGTATCAAATGGAAATTTGAAAATAAGTTCTTTTTCACTTCTCTGAAAAAGTTCTTGTATTTCTATGTTAAATATACTACCCATTTCCATAATATCACCTGCTTTCCATCTGGTATTTATTTTCAAATTCTTCTCTCAATATACCATAATATAATCTATCTATATATCTCCCTTTAAAAAACAATTCCCTTCTTAATACTCCTTCTTTAGTAAAGCCTACTTTTTTATATAAATTCTGAGCAACAACATTTTCAACATCGGTATATAAATATATTTTTTGCAACTCATATTTTTGAAAACAATATTTCATGAATTTAACCATTGCATTGTAAGCAATGCCTTTCCTCTGAAAATTTATATCTCCTATGGTTATATAAATTCCTGCTTTTTTATTTTTATAATCTATTGAAAATAAGCCTATAATTCCAACAGGAATATATTCATTAGTTTCCCTGTACTCAATTACATTTTCGAATCTTGTTTCATCATTCTTTATTTTTTCAAACCATTCTAACGTTGTATTATACGTAAAAGGTTTTTCATAGTGCAAGTATTTATTTATTCTCGGATCATTATACCATTTAATCTTATAAGTTAGATCTTCTTTAGATAAAGGCCTTATATTAATCATATTACACTATCAATCTCCTCAATTCTTCCACCACATATTCAACCTGCTCATCTGTAAGCAAAGTATGTAATGGCAATGTAATCTCATTTTTATACATATTAAACGCATTCGGAAAGTCTTTTATGTCAAATTCTAATTTTTTATATGCTGTATGCATTGGAAGTGGTTTATAATGCACATTTGTAGCTATACCTCGCTCTGCCATCTTTTCTATAACCTTATTTCTATAAGATTCATCTTTACCAACAAGTCTTACAATATATAGATGACCACTTGAAGAAAAATCATCTCCAAAATGTTTTAGAACATCTACATTACAGTCACTCAAACCTTTGTCATATATCTCTATAACTTCTCTTCTTCTCTTCAGGATCTGAGGATATCGTTGTAATTGACCTAAGCCTAGCGATGCCATAATATCTGTCATATTACATTTATATGCAGGGTATATAATATCGTATTGCCACGACCCTGGCTTCATTTTAGCCAATGCATCCTTTGATTGCCCATGAAGAGACAATAACATAAATGTCTTGTATATCTCTTCACTGTCAATGCCAGGAATATCGCTCCAGGTAACTGCTCCGCCCTCAGCAGTAGTTAGATTTTTGACTGCATGGAATGAAAAACATGTAAAATCAGCTACCTCTCCACTTTTCCTTCCCTTATATGTAGCACCAAATGAATGGGCCCCATCTGCCAAAACAATAATCCTGCCAATTGCCTCTTGTAATTCATTTGACGGTTTAAACAAATGTCTTTTGCTATTTACTACCTCAAATATCTTGTCATAGTCACACATTACACCAGCAATATCTACGGGTATGATAGCTTTTGTTTTTTCTGTAATTGACTCACTTAGTTTTTCATAATCCATTTCAAAAGAATTCTTATCGGTATCCACAAGGACTATCTTCGCACCGACATGCTCTATAACACTTGCGGAAGCCGTATAAGTATATGCAGAGGTTATAACCTCATCACCCTTACCTATACCTAAAAGTCTAAGAGTCATTTCTATAGCTGCTGTGGCTGAGTTTAAACATACCGCTCGAGAAGCATGGGTATACTCGGCTATTTTCTTTTCAAATAATTTTGTCTTAGGCCCTGTTGTTATCCAACCTGATTTCAATGTATCTATTACCTCATTTATTTCAGCATCTGAAATATCAGGGCGTGAAAATGCTACCTTCATGTCAAGATCTCCTTTCCGACTAAATTCTCATTTTGCACATTGAATCCTAGTCATATAAACAGTTTAGGTATGTTCTCAACTGTTTGTGTAGATAAACTTAATTGTACTAATGCATTTTTAATTATTACTGTAACTGATAGTTCGCTTCCATCTTAATTCAAGCTTTGTAAACAGTATTTCAATACACCGACTTGTAAGTTGCTTTTTATTATGTACCCACCCTCTTTCACAACTAATATCTATATACTGTAAAGAGAAGTAGTTTATTTATCTTAATATATAAGTGACCTGCCGAATTTTTACAGTATATACTGATATGAAATAAAAAATAAATGATAATATATTATGTTTCTTGTAAAGTGCATAGCTTCGCCATAGTCCCCATACTTGCGGACCTAAAACGCTTTGCTATGACCTTCTCAAAGACCATCTAGGCCGAAACACTAGATGAGCTTTTTTTGAATTTTGTATTATGTAACCCCTTAGGCAAAAATATACGCCCAGCTAAAGAAAACTTTTAAACTGGGCGCTTTTAAATAGTCAGGTATAAGTTTACCAAATCAGTTTGCATTCTAATACCTCTCCAAGATAAGACTTCCTTTTAATGCGTGAATTTTCTACATATTTTCAGTCACTATGTCGCACCTATCCAAAAAATATGTAATTACTCAGAAAGTTCTTTTCACATTTGGTTACTATCTATTTCCCCTATGTACTATTATACAGTACACTAAAAAATTTAAGATAAAAAGGGGCGCTCCCCTAGAATAAGTTTTCCCATTACTCTATCCAAAGTTTTACAATAATTTTGTATAAATTTGTCGAATTTACGAATATAATTATACCATACTTCTTTAAATAAAAAAAGTATGGTATATTGACAGTATTTTTGAAATAATTTTATAATGTTTAATCTTTGTAGTTAATTTTCATAGTGGCTCTATCTATTGAGCAATGGATAAAGTCATAATCCTGTATATCTCTACTCTTCGCTGGATCTTCTATATCTTTTATTTGATCACTTTCGCGATCGAAAACTTCACATATATAAATTTTCCCCTTAATATCACGATACTTAATTCTGTAGTTATTATTACCATCATCATAGATAAATGGCTTAGAGGAACCCACACCTTTAATCTCAGTCTTGTTGTCTCTTATCTTTTTATGCATGAATTTTAAGACTTTTTCAATCAGTATTCTATTATTCTCTATCTTCTTTATAACTTTCGTAGTGGTAAAAAAATTGACATACCTATCATTATAGTTTGCCCATAAAATAATTCCAAGTGGCGATAATAATGCTAAATCATCTATAACCTCAATACATGAAGCTGCTTGAGTTACAAATTCATAATGTTCTTGTTTCCATCTATTATAGCCTTCTATACCTTCTTCTAATTCGGCAAATTCTTCACTGTACTTTGCAAATATCTCGGTATCTATACTTATCGGCACAGAGGGTATCGTGATAAGCGCTTCAGTATCTTCGAAAATGTAGTACATATAACACCCATTTATCTGAGCCATCACAGTTAAGTATGGTATGCAAGCTTTATAACCCCCTGATATATTAAAGATCATATTACCATAATAACTTCCACCACTATTTAGATCTTCCCCTGACGCTAGACCGTCATGGATACTTTGAGCAATACTATCAACTCTACGTATCAATTTTGATAGTCCCTCATTTATGAATCGTTCTTTATCCTTCACTTGCAATCCTTTAAGTACATCGTGCTTGGGATTGAAATTTACCTCAAATCCTTCCTGGATTAAAAGTTCCTTTATAATCTCAGCAGCCATATATGAAGCAATTGTATCACTGGCGAGAAGGAATATCTGTAAATCTTGTTTCAGATATTCCTTTATCTTATTTATACTTTTTATCTCAGCACAGATATCAGCAGCATATCCACCTTTATAAAAACTGACAACTGCTCTCCTTACCCCTTCTGCTTGGTTTTTATATTCTTCATACTCATC
>CALKWW010000035.1 GCA_938003945.1 uncultured Bacillota bacterium
TAAAACCTACAGCACTATCCAGAGAAATTTTCAGAGGTCTGTGTCACATATGTTTGACTTCTCTACACCAAAGCAAAAAATTCATTAAGAAATACTATTGACAAGATGAGAACAATGATATATCATTGTCTATATTATATGCGGATGACATTTTAATGAAGTAAAGCGATGAATAGGAATAGTAAATAGGGTTTGCCAAATATTAGAGAGGCAGTGGAAGGTGTAAACTGTCTGGCATCCTATTGAATCCACCTTGGAGTTGTTTGGGAATAACCAATATCGGCTGGGCCGTTAAACCCATTGAGGTCATAAAAACAGATCTAATTTTATGACAAAGCAAGGTGGCACCACGCGAAAAATCCCGTCCTTGATATTTCAAGGTAGGGGTTTTTTTATTTTATATAATTATTGTTAGGAGGCATAATGAAATGGAAAGAGATAAATTGCTTATGACACCAGGTCCTACAAACGTACCATATAAGGTTAGGGAGGCGATGTCGAGGCCTATGATTCATCATAGGACGGATGATTTTGGTCTTTATTTCAATAGTTTGAATAAGAATTTAAAAAAGGTATTTCAGACAGATAACGAGGTTTTAACTTTGGCCAGTTCAGGTACGGGTGGCATGGAAGCTGCAGTGATCAATTGCTTTTCCCCAGGAGATAAAGTGCTTATAGCCAATACAGGAGTGTTTGGTGATAGATTTGTAAAGATAGCCACTGCATATGGGTTAGATGTATTGGCAATGAATATTCCATGGGGCGAAGGTGTTGATGGGGATGACATAGAAAAGGTACTAGACAGTAAAGAAGGAGAGGGTATAAAAGGGGTATTGGTAACCCATAATGAAACCTCTACTGGGGTTATCAATGATATTCAATCTATTGGAGAGGTATTAAGAGAGCGAGATTGTCTATTTATAATTGATGCCATAAGTTCCCTAGGAGGAATGGATGTAAGGACAGATGAATGGGATATAGATATAGTAGTTGCTGGATCACAAAAAGCTCTCATGCTACCACCAGGGTTGGCCTTTGTGAGCATAAGTGATAGAGCTTGGAGAGCCATAGAGAAATCAACCTTTCCCAAATTCTATTTTGATTTTCTTGCGTATAGGAAATCTCTCGAGAAGAAGACAACACCCTATACCCCTGCAGTGTCTCTAGTCATTGGAGCTAGCCAGTCCCTTGATATGTTAGTTGAAGAAGGATTGGATAATATATTTGCAAGACATAGAAATCTGGGCAAGGCATGTAGAGCGGCAGTTAAATCAATTGGACTAGAATTATTTGCTAGAGAAGATATGGCATCAGATCTTATAACTTCTATTAAGGCGCCAGAGGGGATAGATATAGAAAGGGTAAGAAAAATTTTAAACCTTGACTATGATATTATGATAGCCGGAGGTCAGCAACATCTGAAGGGGAAAATAATAAGAATCGGACATATGGGTTATGTAGATGGATTTGAGCTCATAAAGACTTTGTCAGCATTAGAGAGGGCTCTTTTGAAAGTTGGATATAATCTAGAGCTTGGTACTTCTATTGCTACTGCACAAAATGTTTTAAAATATTAAAAGGGGGATGAAATACCATTATGAAAATTTTAATAGCTGATAAAATTGCTCAAGTGGGTATAGATCTATTAAAAGAAAATTTTGACGTAGATCTAAAGACTAATATGTCGCCAGATGTATTATTAGACTGTATAGAGGAATATGATGCCTTAATTGTGAGGAGCGCTACGAAAGTTACTGCAGAAGTGATAGATAGAGGGACAAATCTGAAGGTTATCGGACGAGCAGGAATTGGCGTAGACAATATAGATTTAAATGCTGCTACATCAAAGGGAATAATAGTAGTAAATACACCGGAGAGTAATAATATATCTACTGCTGAACATACTATAGCTCTAATGATGGCTCTCGCTAGAAACATTCCTCAAGCTCATATGACATTAAAAGGTGGAACTTGGATTCGTTCTGCATTCAAGGGAGTGGAATTATATGATAAGACAGTAGTAGTCATGGGATTGGGGAGAATAGGCTCTATAGTTGCACATAGACTTAAACGTTTTGGTATGAAAGTACTTGCTTATGACCCATATATAGATGACTCTAGATTCTCAAAATTAGGTATTACAAAGGTAGAAAGTATAGAAGAAGCTATTCAAAAGGCTGATTTTATAACCTTGCATCTACCGAAAACTAATGAGACAATGGGGATAATAGGCGAAGATGAACTCAAGATGGCAAAGCCGAACCTGCGTATAGTGAATTGTGCAAGAGGAGGCCTTGTCGATGAGGAAGCTTTGTATAATGCCCTTAAAAATGAAAAAATTGCAGGTGCCGCCATTGACGTATATGTAGAAGAGCCTAAAGAAGGAGATGGGGGCGGTATCTTTGATAGTCCTTTTCGTGACTTGGATAATGTTGTACTCACTCCACATCTAGGCGCAACCACGATGGAGGCCCAAGAAAATGTAGGGGAAGCCATTGCAATTCAGGTTGCTCAAGCGTTGAAGGGTAATATTGTAAATGCTGTAAACTTATCAGGACTTAAGGTGGAAGATATGGAAATTATAACTCCATATTTAAAACTAGGAGAAACGTTAGGTAAACTCTATTATGCAGTAGATACATTACCCATACAGAAAGTGGAGGTAGCCTATAGTGGGGATATAACAAAGGAAGAAACTAAACTTATAACTCTCTCTTGTTTGTCAGGGTTATTGGGTAAAATAATGGAGGAGAGGGTAAACTTCGTAAATGTAGAAATGATAGTGGAAAATAGGGGTCTAGAAGTAATAGAGAGTGTAACAAGTAACGTTGAACATTATACAAATCTAGTGACCATAAAGATCACTAATAGAGAAAGAGAAGTAATGTTCTCTGGTACTGTTTTTGGCGGGGAAGAAATTCGAATTGTAAATTTTGCAGGATATGATGTCGATTTTGTACCTACAGAACATATGGTTGCTGTCTATAATATTGATCAACCTGGCATTATAGGACAAATTGGTACTGTAATTGGTCTAAGTGGTGTGAATATTGCAACAATGAGAGTCAGCAGAAATGAAAGAAATAACACTGCAATTGCTATTATAAATATAGATAGTCACTTACCAGACAATACTTTAAGAGCGCTAAAAGATATAAAAGGTATATTAAAAGTTCAACGAATTGATCTTTAAGGGATAGTAATTACTATCCCTTTTTAAAATATTGAATTATTCCTATATTTTTGTCAATAATATTAATTGACACATAAAATCAAGAGGGATAATATATGGATGATATAATTAGTAGAACTGAACTTATAGGTATACCTGTAATAGAGATACAAAAAGGCAAAAAAATAGGCGAGATAGGCGATATATTGTTTGATAACCATAATGGAATTATAAAAGGCGTTATGGTATTTTTGAAACATTGGATAAAGAAACGATCTATTTTAACTAATGAGCGTATAGTTACGACCAGCCGTTACTCTCTACTAGCTTATGATTCTATTGACACTACAAACTTAGGAGATAAGATAATACAAGGTAGAGACCTGATAGGAGTAAAACTCATTAGAGAAGATGGATATGAGGTAGGGAAGGTAAGTGATATATTTATAAATAGAAAAAATTGGGCAATAGTTGGATATGAACTTTCCATAGGTGTAATTGACGATTTTGTTCATGGACGGAGTCTTTTACCCTATACCATCCCTTATGGGTCAGATAACAATGCATTGGTTGTAACTAATTACCAATATGAAAATATAAGATATTATGCAGATGCAGGTATAAAAAACATCTTTTTTAACACAATAAAGTAAAAAAGGATGTGAATTTCATGAATAGCAGAAGATATATGAGAAGTTTTATAGCCGGTAGCATATTGGGGGTTGTAACTAGCTTTTTCTTTTTACCGAAATCAGGCAAAACTATGACAAGTATAGGGAAACGAGTTATAGATAATCTTGGTAAAGGTACGGGATTTTTGAAAAAATAGTCTAAATAAGAGGGACGCTAGTCCCTCTTATTTTTAGAGGAGATATTCCATGAAAAACCCTAGGGGATTGTTTTCACTAATATTGTTTTCATTAATAATAATTTTTATTGTAATATTTGTCATTGGACACATTTCTGTATTTCTTAATCTTTTAAAACTTGTTTTCTATGCTTTAACATTTGCCTACATACTTTTACCTATTATAGAGTTCATTGAACAATATATGCAACCCTCGAAGGCGATTTTACTACTCATCCTCTTAGTCTTTTTAGTATTCTTGTTATTTATATTTTTATTTTTGCCCATTTTAAATAGAGAAATTGTATCCTTTATTAATAAACTGCCGGCTTATGCAACTAAAAGTAAGCAGCTCTGTGAGAAAATTCAAGAAGACATGGAGCTTTTAGAATTTCCATCTGGCCTAAAAAAGACAATTTTAGATAAACTAGATGCTTTACAGACAGAAATCGGAAATAGTTTATTTTCCTATATGCAAAAGATTATAAATTCTGTATCCCAAACTATAGATTTAGCGATTGGTATAGTACTAGGTTTTTATTTTTTAAAGGATAGGGAATATTTTAAAAAGATAATTTTTGATATTATACCTAGAGCAATAAGGCGAAATACTTTGAAGGTTTTTAAGGAAATAGATAAAATTCTCCGAACTTTTATAAGAGTACAAATATTAATATCTCTTATAATCAGTATACTATCTACAATAGGCTTTATGATAATAGGGCTTCAATATGCCCTTACCCTAGGATTTGTATGTGGTCTATTTGAAATAATCCCATATTTCGGACCCTTTTTAGGTGCTGTTCCGGCATTAATAATAGCTGCCTTAAGTGGAACTAATAAATTTATATGGACTATCTTCACAGTTATATTAGTGCAACAGATAGAAGGTAATATAATCACACCACAGATTATGGGTTATAGCATAGAGCTTCATCCAGCAATGGTAATTCTGATATTGTGGGTCGGTAAAGCCCTATTTGGTATAGGGGGTATGTTCTTTGCAGTGCCCCTATTTTTAATCTTTCGAATAATAGTTAGAAATGTATATACGAGCATTGTCTCTAATCGACTTTAGTAAAATGATATTATAGAATGTGATTAGAAAAATAAATAATAAAAGTTCCATTTTATTGACAAATATTGTACCTTTCTATATAATTTTATTGTAGATATTTAGTTAAATTGAGTTTTGATTTACGTAAGCAACGTATGCGTCCCGTCTCTTGGGGCGCATAATTGTTAATAATTAGGTTAAATCAGTTAAATAACTTAGGAGGAAAAAATAAATGGAGAAACTCGGATTGAATGAATTACGAACCAAGTTTTTAAATTTTTTTGAATCTAAAGAACATCTTATATTGCCAAGTTTTCCCCTTGTACCACAAAATGATAAAAGCTTATTGCTAGTAAATGCAGGGATGGCACCACTTAAACCCTATTTTACTGGTCAGGAGACTCCACCTAAAAAGCGAATTGCAACTTGTCAGAAATGTATTAGGACTCCCGATATTGAAAATGTAGGGAAGACATCGAGACATGCTACATTCTTTGAAATGCTAGGAAATTTCTCATTTGGTGATTATTTTAAAAGAGATGCTATCCATTGGGCATGGGAATTTGTTACTGAGGAATTGAATTTACCCATCGATAAACTATGGGTCACAATATATTTAGAAGATGACGAGGCTTTTGATATATGGCACAATGAGATAGGACTATCAGAAGAGCGTATTGTTCGCATGGGAAAGGAAGACAATTTTTGGGAAATAGGTGTAGGCCCATGTGGTCCATGCTCAGAATTGTATTATGATATGGGGATAGAATATGGGTGTGGTAAAACAGATTGTGGCGTAGGTTGTGAATGTGATCGTTTTATAGAATTTTGGAATCTGGTATTTACTCAATTTGATAAAGATGAAGAGGGAAATTATAATGTTCTTGCCCATCCAAATATAGATACCGGTATGGGATTGGAGCGAATAGCTGCAATTATGCAAGGCGTAGATTCTATATTCGAGGTTGATACCATAAAACATATAATGGATGCTGTAGCAAATATGGCCAACACAGAGTATGGTAAAAATAAAGAAAAAGATGTCTCTCTACGAGTAATCACTGATCATATAAGGGCAACTACATTCATGATATCGGATGGCATACTACCGTCTAATGAGGGAAGAGGCTATGTGTTAAGAAGGATATTGAGAAGGGCAGCAAGGCATGGTAAGCTTCTTGGAATAGAGGGAACTTTCTTAAAAGAACTTGCTAAAGTTGTCATATCGGAATCCTGCAGTGCATATCCTGAACTTCTTGAAAGAAAAGATTATATATTGAACATAATAGAGATAGAGGAAGAACGTTTCAATACCACTATAGATCAGGGTCTTACTATTTTAGATAATTACATTTATGAGCTAAAAGAAAGTGATAATCATATACTAGATGGCAAAAAAGCATTTACCTTATATGATACTTATGGCTTTCCACTCGATCTTACTAAAGAGATACTTGGGGAATATAATTTAAATGTAGACGAAGAAGGTTTCGATATACAAATGGATATACAAAGAGAAAAAGCTCGCTCTTCAAGAGAAGAGACGAATTATATGGGCACAGACGATAATCTCATCAATTTGATTGATACTCATATAAAGACAGACTTTGTTGGCTATGATACATTAGAGACTTCCAGTAATATATTAGCCATAATAAGAGACAATAATCTTGTGGAATCAGTAGGCGAAGGCGATGAAGTACTTATAATACTAAACAAAACACCTTTTTATGCCGAAAGCGGTGGACAAGTTGGCGATATTGGAATAATTAAAGATGCCAAAGGAAGTGAAATTCATATATCAGATACCCAAAAAGTCTTCGATTCCAAGATAATTCATGTGGGTAAAGTTATAGAGGGCAAAATATCAGTGGGAGATTCTGTGAAAGCAGTGGTGGATAAGTCAAAAAGAATGGCTATTGCAAGAAATCACACTTGCACACATTTGCTTCATAGGGCTCTTAAAGAAATTCTAGGTAATCATGTTGAACAGTCTGGCTCTCTCGTTACACCTCATAGGCTCAGATTTGATTTTTCCCACTTTTCTCCCCTCACTAAAGAAGAGATTCAGCAGATTGAGGAGCTTGTAAATAAGAAAATATTCGAAGCCATAGATGTGCAGCTTATTGAAACCTCAATTGCTAAAGCAAAAAATATGGGAGCCGTTGCCCTTTTTGGGGAAAAGTATAGGGAAGATGTCAGAGTCATAAAAATAGGTGATTTTAGTATGGAGCTCTGTGGAGGAACCCATCTTGTAAACACTAGCCAAATAGGCATGTTTAAAATAATGAATGAAACGGGAATTGCAGCTGGAATACGTCGTATAGAAGCCATTACTGGTTTAAATGTCTATAATTATATAGAGCATCTAGAGGATATATTAACTCAGACTTCAAATAAGCTTAAAACTAATATAGAAGATCTACCTTTAAGAGTGACATCACTTTTAGATGAGCTAGATTCCACCCATAAAGATGTGGAACTTATGAGAAAAGACATTGCTCTAAAAGCTATAGATGATATAATAGAGATGAAACAAATGGTACAAGATATCCCCTATATTGTTGCTTCTGTCCAAGAGCAAGATATGGCAAATCTGCGTAATATGGTGGATATACTTAAAGATAGGATGAAAACTGGAGTTATAGTTTTGGCCTCTAACTATAACAATAAAGTGAATATAGTAGCTGCAGCTACTGACGATATTGTAAAGAGAGGTGTGCATTCAGGGCATCTTATAAGAGAAGTCGCCAAAAAGGTAGGAGGCGGTGGTGGTGGAAGACCTGATATGGCACAAGCTGGAGGGAAAGATACATCTAAGATTGATGAAGCATTAAATAGTGTTCCAGAACTATTACTAGAGCAAATAGGGGATTAATTTCTATCATAGATGTAGCTTAATAGTTGAATTTGAAATTCATTTTATAGTTTTGGGAGTGCTCTATGTTGGTATGTTAATATATACAATAAGTATTTTATGAAGGTAGGTATGATCTATGAAAGATAATCGTTCACAAAAGACTATGAAATTTAGAATTGACAAGGAACAGTCCAATACACCACATAATATACTCATAAAGGTGTATGAGGCCTTGGAAGAGAAGGGGTATGATCCTATAAATCAAATGGTGGGATATTTTATATCTGGTGACCCTACCTATATTACTAGTTATCAAAATGCTCGCTCGCTAATAAGACGTTTAGAACGAGATGAGCTTATAGGAGAGCTTATAGAATTTTATATGAAACATAATAAATAAGGGGATAATATTTATATGAAATATAGCGTATTAGGAAATACAGGAATAGAAGTATCCAGGCTCTGCTTTGGGGCTCTTACAATTGGGCCCCTTCAAAAGCATCTCCCCTTAAATGAAGGGATAGAAGTATTAGAATATGCAATAGATTGCGGCGTAAATTTTGTAGATACCGCTGATCTATATGATACCTATCCATATATAAGAGGAGTTATTAAGAAAAAACCAGATTTAGTAGTAAGTACTAAATCCTACGCATATAACGTAGAAACAGCAGAGAAAACTCTAAATAGAGCACTTAAAGGTATAGATAGAGACTATGTAGACCTTTTTTTATTGCATGAACAAGAAGGACCATATACGTTAAAGGGACATAGGGAAGCCCTCGAATATTTCATAAAAGAAAAACAAAGGGGAAAGATACGTGCGGTTGGCATATCTACTCATCATATTGCCGCTGTTGAAGCAGCATCATCAATGAATGAAATAGATATAATCTTCCCTATATTGAATTACAGAGGTTTAGGTATTGTAGATGGTTCGCGAACCCAAATGGAACGAGCAATTGAGAAAGCATATAAAAATGGTAAGGGAATCTACCTTATGAAACCATTGGGAGGAGGACATCTCATTGGTAGCTATCATAAGGCTATGAATTATATTTTAGATTTTCAGTATACCCATTCCATAGCTATAGGAATGCAACGAAAAGAAGAAGTAAAAGCAAATATTGACTTCTTTAATAATAGAAACATTGATGGGGAATTAGAACATTTGTTGGAAAACGTAAACAGAAAGCTCATTATACAAGATTGGTGCCAGGGATGTGGCAAGTGTGTAGACAGATGTACTCAAGGAGCCTTATATTTGGCTGACGATGGTAGAGCCCATGTAAATAACGATATATGTATTCTATGTGGATACTGTGGTGCAGAATGTCCCGAAATGGCCATTAAAATAATATGATAAATTTACTTTAGTAGTGTGAGGAGAGAATATAATTGAGAATATTGGCACTAGATGTAGGCGATAAATATGTAGGAGTTGCAGTAAGCGATCCTTTAGGTATAACTGCACAAGCCGTAAAGACATTTGAACGAACGAGCAAAAAAAATGATATAGAGGAACTTAATTCTCTTATGGAAAAATATTCACCCGAAAAATTGGTAATAGGACTTCCTAAAAATATGAATGGTACAGTTGGTCCCCAAGCTGAAAAAGTGTTAGAATTTGGCAATTTTATAGAAAATCATATAGAAATTGAAATTGTATATTGGGATGAGCGTTTAACTACTGTTTCGGCAGATAGAGCTATGTTGGAAGGAGATCTTAGTAGAAGAAAAAGAAAACAAATTGTAGATAAGATTGCAGCGGTATTCATATTACAAGGATACTTAGATTATGAAGATAATAGAAAAGGAGCAGACAAAAATAATGGTTAATAATGAAAATATAATTGAGTTGATAGATGACAATGGTGACTCTGTTTTTTTTGAACATCTTATGACACTTACTTACAAAGAGCAGGATTATATTATTTTAGCTACTTTAGAGGATGATGAGTCAATAGTAATTCTGCGTATTGAGCAAGATAATGATGGATATGATACATATGTAAGTATAGAAGATAGAATGGAATTAAAAGAAGTTTTAAAGGCATATACTGAAATTCTAAATTTAGATCTATAGGAATAAAAAAGACCCTACCTAGAGGGTTTTTTTATTTATGCAAAATGCTCGATATAAGCATATTGCTTTAATTTGTATCCCGGGAATTTAAAAGTTCAAAACCAATAACTAGATAAAAATAGCTCGAAAGGCGCATTTAATAATATTAGCAAATGTTGTAGAATTAAGTAGTATAGAGATCTTAAATAGCTACGCTAAAAGTGCAAAAAATGGCTATACAAAAAAAGGATTTTGATGAATTATGTCGAATACATGAAATAACAATAATTAACTGCAGTATCCTATTTTGTATGTCGCAAGGAGGATTAATTTATATGAGCAGTCATCTTTTTACTAATATTGGATATTTACAAAAAGCCTTGGACGGTACGTGGCAAAGAGATGAAATAATATCCCATAATATTTCAAATATTGACACACCTAACTATAAAAGTCAAGGCATTTCGTTTGAAGAACAATTACATTCTCTTATTCAAGATAGAAGTATTAAAGGCAAAAAAACCCGCGATAGACACATGGATATAGGAGCGCCGTCTGATTTGAACTTTCATCCCACAATATACACAGTCAATAATACAGCTATGAGGGAAGATGGTAACAACGTAGATATAGACAACGAAATGGTAAACCAGGCTAAAAATAGCATTATGTACTATTATCTCACAGAAAAGACAAGTCAAGGATTCAGAAGATTAAAAAGTGTAATAAATGAAGGGAGACGATAGTAATGGCTAATATGCGAGCCCTTGATATAAGTGCATCGGGTATGAGCTTACAAAGGCTTAGAATGGATGTGATTGCACAAAATATAGCGAATGAAAAAACAACAAGAACCAATAATGGTACGCCTTATAGACGACGACTTGTAATGGTGCAAGAGCAAAATCATTATCGCCCATTTTCACAATACGTAGAAGAAGCTCAGGCTCAGTTCGATGGAAATGGTGTTAAGGCTATAAAAATTACAGAAGACCAGTCGCCTTATAAGCTAGTATATGAGCCAGGCCATCCTGATGCAGATGAGGATGGTTATGTGCAACTACCCAATGTAGACAGACTTCGTGAAATGGTAGATATAATGTCTGCTACTAGATCATATGAAGCAAATGTCACAGCATTTAATGCTTCTAAATCCATGGCTATGAAAGCATTGGAAATTGGAAGATAGAGGAGGAATTAAGATATGTATACCCAGCCTATAAGAACACAGATAAGCCCCATTGACTGGAGTGTTGGTACTGGCACAGAAAATAATTCCGTAAGATCTTTTAGCGATACATTAAAGGATGCCGTAGATGACGTAAAAACCCTATACCAAATAGATCAAGAAAATACAGAACTTTTAGCAATGGGGGAAATGGATAATCTACATAAAATTATGATAGATGCCGAGAAAGCAGATATCTCATTACAACTTATGCTACAAGTTCGGAATAAAGCCATAGAGGCATATCAAGAAATTATGCGTATGCAGATATAGTATGTGAAAGTATGTGAAATTATGTGAAATTAGGTCGAAAGTTAGATTTATTTATATTCTAAAATATTGTAAAATTTATTATTAGAAATGTTTTAGTTTTTTGTAGTATGTTATGAAAGCAGGGATATGATGCCAGACAAATTGGGTTCTATGAAAGCACAACTCAATGAATTTTGGGACGGCCTAGAAAAAAGACAAAAAAATATAATAATAATTTTAACTATTGTTATTATAACGGCTATAATTGTAATGCTCGTTATATTTAATAAACCTAAATATGTCGTTTTATATAGTCAATTAGACAGTGCAGAGGCAGCAGAAATCTACGATAAGCTCAAAGATTTGAAAGTCGAACCCAAACTAGAAGGTACCTCTACTATAATGGTTCCAAAGAACCGGGAAGCTGAAATACGAATGGAACTTACTAAGGAAGGATATCCTAAGTCTGGTTTTAATTACGACCTATTTCTTGAACAAAGTGGTCTTGGCCAAACTGATGACGAAAAGCAAACTCTACTCGTATATCAATTACAAGAGCGATTAGCTCAATCTATTAAGATACTAGATGGAGTAGAAGATGCTGTTGTCACCATTGCTATGCCCAAAGAAGATAGTTTTGTGCTTAAAAGTGATAAGGTCCCAGTTACTGCTGCGATTGTAATCAAACCTGAATTAGGGTATGAAATAACGCCTGAACAAGCCCAAAATATAGAAATGCTAGTAGCAAAAAGCGTTCCTGGTTTAACAGAAGACAATGTATCCATAATAGATACCAATATGAATGTCTTAAATGTTGAAACACATAGAGATACAAAAAATGCTCAAGATAGCTTTGCTCTCAAAGAACAGCTAGAAGAACGATTGAAAACCCAAGTAAGTAGTCTGTTAGAACCAGTATTTGGATATAAGAAGATTGCAACATCGGTAAATGTACAATTAAATTTTGATAAAAAAGTAACTGAATCAGTAGAGTTTGAACCCGTGATAGATGATGAAGGAATAGTCATAAGCAGAGAAGAACTCAAAGAAAAGGTCCAGAATGCTCAAGATGCTGGAGTAGCAGGAGAGTATGAAAATACAACCCAATATCCAGAGGCCGTGGAAGGAGAAGGGGGCTCATACGATAAAACCCAAAATACTATAAACTACGAAGTGAATGAGATAAAAGAACTAATCGAAGAGCAACAAGGCAAAATAGAAGATTTGACAATATCTGTTGTGATAGACAGCAAACAACTTGATACACAGACAATAGAGCAAGTAAGAGAACTGGTTACCATGGCAGTAGGTACTGATCCAGCCAATGTTGTAGTACATAGTATGGAATTTGATACTACCTTCCAAGACGATATTTTAAAAGGCTTTGAAGATAAGAAAAAAAGAGAAGGTTTACCAATTTGGGCAGTGGCACTCATTATAGGCTCAATTGCAATATTGGTGATTATAATAGTAAGCTACTCAAAAAGAAAACATGAAGAGCAACTAGAGAGAGAGGCTGCTTTGCAGGCCATGGAAATGGAAGAAGATGATGATGAAATTCTAAATCAAATCGACTTAGAAACTGAAGAAAAGAATCAAGCCAAAATGCAAATAGAAAATTTAGTTACAGAAAACCCAGAAGCAGTTGCTCAACTGCTTAGAAATTGGTTGAATGAAGAGTAAGAGAATAGAAGAGTAACAAGAAGTAGGAGTGTAATAAAGATGAGGCCTAATGAACAACTAAGTGGTAAAGAGAAAGCGGCAATATTACTTGTTGCCCTTGGAACGGAAAAAGCTTCTGATATATATAAACATCTGACAGAAGAAGAAATTGAGCAACTCACCTTGGAGATAGCAAATATGCGCAAGATTGAACCTGATATAAGTGATGCTGTCATAGAAGAGTTTTATGAAATATGCTTAGCACAAAACTATATTGCAGAAGGTGGTATAAGCTATGCAAAAGAAGTATTAGAAAAGGCATTAGGAAGTCAAAAGGCATTAGACCTTATAAATCGTTTGACATCATCCTTGCAAGTTCGTCCCTTTGAATTTGTAAGAAAGGCAGATCCGTCTCAAGTACTAAACTTCATACAAGATGAACATCCTCAAACGATAGCGCTTATATTAGCTTATTTAAATCCACAACAAGCATCGGCAATATTGTCTGAATTACCTCAAGATAAACAAGCAGATGTAGCCGCTAGGATAGCCACAATGGATAGTACATCGCCTGAGATAGTCAAAGAAGTGGAACGAATTCTTGAGCAAAAATTATCTTCTATGGTAACTTCTGATTTTACCGAAGCTGGAGGTATAGATACAATAGTAGACATATTGTTATCTGTTGATCGGGGGACAGAAAAACATATACTAGAAACTCTCGAAATTAGGGATGGAGAATTAGCAGAGGAAATCAAAAAGCGCATGTTTGTATTTGAAGACATTGTCACGCTTGATAACAGAGCAATACAGCGATTTCTACGTGAAGTCGATAATGCCGATCTATCTCTTGCACTTAAGGGTTCTAGTGAAGAAGTCAGTAATGTTATATTTGCGAATATGTCTAAACGTTTGCAAGATATGATAAAGGAAGATATGGAATTTATGGGACCAGTTCGCTTAAGGGATGTTGAGGAAGCTCAACAAAAAATTGTCAATACCATAAGAAGACTAGAAGATGCTGGAGAAATAGTCATTGCCCGTGGTGGAGGTGATGAGATAATTGTCTAATGTATTGAAGTTTAATGATATATTGGTTGTAAATGATGATGAATACATAATAGAAAAGCGTAAGTGTACTACTACCTCTGAACGTAGTGAATCTGAAGCTAAACCATACAAAAAACAAACAGATACAGAAGCAATATCTCTTCAAAATGACAATATAATTCACGAGGTAGAAGAAGAAGCAAAAAGGATTGTAGCTAGAGCTAAACAAGAAGCTACTTCCATAAAGGAAGATGCATATGATGAGGGATATTCAGATGGCGTTAGCGAAGGATACAAGCAAGGCTATAACGAAGCAACAGAAAAAGTTGAGCAGCAACTGAATGTAGAACTAAAAAAAATAGATCAATTGAGACAAGATATGTATAAAGAGAAGGTTTCTATATTAAAACAATGTGAAAAAGAAATGGTGGAACTATCTATAGAAATTGCAAAAAAAATTCTCCATGTTGAACTTGAAGATGACAATACATATTTAGAATTTATAAGGGGAATTATGGCTAATATTGTTGGGAAAAAAACCATTCAAATGCGTGTAAATAAAGAGGATTTTGAAAGAATCTTAAAAAATAAGGATTACTTAATATCTTCCATAGAAGGATTGGAAGACATTGAGATCATAAAAGATAGATATCTAACTAAAGGTAGCTGTATAATAGATGGAGGTATAGGAACCATCGATGGAAGTATCGATACCCAAATTAAGCAGATAGAAGAGGCTTTTAACACTATTGTAGGCAATGATGAATTCAATAATGGAGGGAAATATGTCTGAATATATCTCATTAGAAAAATATAAGACAATACTCAACCATACAGATTCTCTATTATATACTGGAAATGTAAATCAAGTCATTGGTTTAACTATCGAATCACAAGGTCCTGCAGTAGAATTAAATGAGGTATGTCAGATTTATAGTGTAAGAGGAAATAGGTATATTCATGCAGAAGTAGTTGGATTTAGAGATGAAAATGTACTTTTAATGCCATTTGGGGATTTGCAAGGTATAGGTCCAGGTAGTCTAGTTGTGGCTACACGAAAACCCTTCGTAATTCCAGTAGGGGAAGAATTGCTTGGACGAGTAATAGATGGCCTTGGTTCACCTATGGATGGTAAAGGAAACATAACACCAGATTCATGGATAGAGATAGCTAATTCGCCTCCTAATCCCCTTGAAAGACAAAGAATTCAAGCACCTTTGAATCTCGGCATTAGAGCAGTTGATGGAATGCTGACATGTGGACAAGGACAACGAATGGGAATATTTGCAGGAAGCGGGGTTGGCAAAAGCACACTTTTGGGTATGATAGCCCGAAACTCTGATGCTGATGTAAACGTAATTGCACTAATTGGAGAGCGAGGGAGAGAAGTTAGAGATTTTATTGAGAAGGATCTGCAACAAGATGGACTGAAAAAATCGGTACTTGTGGTAGCTACTTCAGATAAACCAGCACTTACAAGAATAAAAGGTGCAATGGTAGCCACGGCTATTGCCGAATATTTTAGAGATATGGGAAAAAACACAATGTTGATGATGGATTCCCTGACAAGACTTGCCATGGCTCAAAGAGAAGTAGGAATGGCAATTGGTGAACCTCCTGTTTCAAGAGGATATACACCTTCAGTCTTTGCTATGCTTCCTAAATTACTAGAGCGTGCAGGCAATTCTAGTAAAGGTTCAATAACTGGACTATATACTGTTTTGGTGGATGGAGACGATTTTAATGAACCCATCTCAGATACTGTAAGAGGAATCTTGGATGGACATATAGTACTCTCTAGAGAGCTTGCTAATAAAAATCACTATCCAGCAATAGATGTATTAGCAAGCGTAAGCAGAGTAATGCCTGATATAGTAGATGAAAAACAAGTAGAGATAAGCAACTACATAAAAAATCTCATAGCTACTTATAATGACAGTAAAGATCTTATAAACATAGGGGCATATAAACCAGGTACAAATCCTGAAATAGATGAAGCCATAGAAAAGATAGAGAAAATAAATGTATTTTTGCAACAAGAAGTTGGAGAACACAATACATTTGATGAGACAGTAAATTGGATGGATAGTATTATCTAATGAAATTTTGAGGTGAAGCGATTGGAAAAATTTAAATTTTCCCTCGATGTGCTATTAAAAGTAAAGACTGCAGAAAAAAAGAAACTTGACAACGAGATCTATCATATTAACCAAGAAATAATCTATATGGAGCAAGAACTAAAAGAAATTGAAGATAAGGCAAATGTTTACGATAAATCTATGCAAGTAGCTCTAGAAACGGGTATAGATGTATATACTCTAAAGGACTATGCCCTATATCGAAATAAAATTGCCGAAAATATTAGGGCACAGATGAACAGTATTGAAACAATGAATATTAAGATGGAAAAATTGAGGCAAGAATATTTAAAACTAAAAAAAGCGTTAGATGTTCTAAGAAAATTAAAAAGGCAACAGTTTAACATCTATCAATACAATGTAGCCCAAGAACAGGCAAAAGAAATAGAGGATATAATATCATATAAAACAAGCAGGAGTGTACAATATGGCAACACCTAATGAGTCTGTTCAAATAAATAGTGAAAAAAGAATGAGTTCTAGGACGGTAGCTTTGATTTTGATTTTAATCCTGATTGTAAGTGGAGTATTAGCCTATATTTTTAATATTGGAGGATTAAAAGAAAAAACGAGCAATATATTCGAAACTATATTTAAAAACAAGACAGACAAGGAACTGGAACAGGAAAAAGTTTTAGAAAAAGACATAGAGAAGAATGAGATTTTAGAGTTACAGACAGAATTAGACAGTTTGAAGTTTGACTTAGAACTCAAACAAAACCAGCTGGAAGAGAAGGAGACAAAATTATTAGAGAGAGAAAAAGAAATAGAAGAGCTCTACGAAGAGATAACTCAGCAAGTAGATGATATAAAGACCATATCTAAATTATATGAAAATATGGATGCCGAGAAAGCAGCTCAAATACTTGCAGAAATAGAAGACATAAATACTGTAGTAACAATACTCAAAGATATAAAAAAAGAAAAGGCCGCTGAAATATTAGAAAATATGCATCCTAAGACAGCTGCCTACATAACTAATAAAATGTTGGAAGTTAATAAGATATTAGAATCAGATGAAACATCCGAAGTTGATAAAGCTTTAGAATGACAATTTAAATATATTGAAGGAGGTGAATCAGATGAACATAATAGAGTTATTGTCCAATATAGATATACAAAATAGATTACAAGTTGTGGATAGAAAAAACAGCATCCAAAACAGTAATGAAAATTTTCAAAAAACACTCAACCGCATAAAAAGCAAAGTTCAGAATTTGGGCAGGGAAGATAAAAAATCTCTTGATAATGAAGTTAAAGAACCTATAATAGATGAAGATGATATTGAAAAAAAATCAGCAAATTCCTATTGTGATGCATATAAATATTACTTGCATTATATGGATTTAAACAAGGAAAATACATATGTGCTTGATGATAGTGAAGGTGTTGCTGGCTTTAATAAAGGTGTTGAAAATAATTTGGGACAAGGTTTTAAACACAACGATACCCTTGCGAAAGACTTACAAAACAGTACTGTAGAGCCCTTAAAAGAGGGTAATACACTAAAGTTGATTGAATTTATGGTAGCCAACGTTCTGTATTCCAATAATACAGATGAGGAGCTAAAAATAGAATCAAATTTAACCTCTCTCGACATACCCACAGAACAAAATGCAGAAACAGCCTTTGCTTCTACACAATCAAAAGATAATAACAATACCCAAGATGATATTGGAAGTATATTTGTTCCAGTATCAGAAAATACTGATATATCAGATGTTTTCGAATATGCAGAAAATCTTAAACCTCTTTTTGCGGAACACACAAAAGATGATATTCAAATAAGTATAACAGCTAATTCTGCAGATACTTCTAAAATAATACAGAAAGATGAAATGAATAATCATAATACAGACATAATAGATCTGTTACTCGATACAACAATAATAGATCCTTCAAAAATAAAAAATATCGATATAGAAGATGAACTAACAAAAGATAACCAATATGAAAGTAATTTGGACCTGAAACCCAAAGAAAATATTGTACAAGGGACATTATTTCCAAATAAACTAGATAATATTACAAATGTAGAAGATGAGGCTATACTCGAAATGTCTGAACATATGGACATTGTCCATCAGCTATCAGATAAGATCTATACTAATTTGAAAGAGGATAAGTCGGAGATGACGGTACAACTCAAACCAGAAATTTTAGGGAAAGTGGTGTTAAAAGTTTCCTTGATTGATGATGTACTATCTGCAAAGATAATAACGCAATCTCAGGAGACAAAAGATATTATAGTCACACAATTAGATGAGCTTCGTGATGCACTAAATAAACAGGGATATACTCTTGGGAATTTAGATGTGGATATACATAACAACAATTCCCAATCTAAGCATTATTATAGCCATCCAACAAGTCAACTTAGGACAAAATCAAACAATATTTTTGTTGATGATAAAGATTTAAACTATGTTAAAAATTCGTATCCGAACTCTAGTCTCAAACTTGGAAATATTGATTATCTTGCATAGGAGGTGAAGAGTATGAAAGTAAATAATACGTACAAAAGCATGACAGTCGGATATAGTAATGAAACGGAAAGAAATATAAGTGGAGAATTGGGCAAAGATGAATTTTTAAAGATACTTATAACTCAACTTCAAAATCAAGATCCATTAAGCCCAGTTGAAGATAAGGAGTTTATAGCGCAATTGGCACAATTTAGTACATTAGAGCAAATGCAAAATATGACTTATGATTTTAATGTAATGCGTGGGATGGATCTAATAGGAAGAACAGTATATGCAGAAGTTTATGACAACATTACAGGAGAATTAATACCAGTTGCAGGAGAAGTGGATTCTGTCATATTAGAAAATGGTAAGTTGTACTTAACTATAGGCGAAATAGACTTAACATTAGACGATGTAAAGATGGTACTTTCCGATAGCTTGAAAGAAGATGATAAGCCTGATAATACAGTTAACTCAGTGGATAATCAGCTTTAATAAACTTCTATGTGTTAATTTGCAAATGCTTAATGACAGTAAAAATATATATTGGGTGATATTATGAATGATTATAAAGTGGATCTAAAAAAGCCTATAACTACGGGCAAATTACTTAATCCACATATTAATCTAAAGCTAGAAAAAAAAGATGCTAATAAATTTGAAGTCATATTAAAGCAAACAATAGAAAATAAAGACTCTATTATTTTTTCGAAACATGCAAAGGAACGTATTGAAGCAAGAAAGATAAACTTTGAGAAGTCTGACATAGCTAAAATATATAGGGCCTTTGAACTTGCAGAAGAAAAAGGAGTAGAAGATTCACTAGTATTATTAAATGATATAGCTTTAATAGTAAATGTGCCATCTAAAACTGTTATAACAGCCATAGATGGACAAAACATAAAGCAAAACGTGTTTACCAATATAGATGGTGCAGTGATAGTATAGCTGGACCCCTTGGGAAGCTATATCGTCTCTGATTGATAGAGGAGACGACACTGCAAACTTAAGCCCTAAGGAGGTTAATTAATTATGATGAGATCTATGTTTTCCGGCGTTTCCGGATTAAAAGTTCATCAACAACAAATGGATGTCATAGGCAATAATATTTCAAATGTAAATACGGTGGGATATAAATCAAGTAGAGTAACTTTTCAAGAGGTATATAACCAAACACTCAAGTCAGCAACAGGTCCTACTGCTACACGAGGAGGAACTAATCCTACTCAATTAGGACTAGGTGTCTCAGTGGGAAGTATTGATGTGTTACACACACGTAGTGGAGCTCAAAGGACTGATAAAGCTACAGATTTATCCATAGAGGGAGAGGGCTTTTTTGTAGTATCTGACGGAGAGAGCAATTATTATACTCGGGCAGGTAATTTTGATATAGACAGACTAGGCAATTTTGTAACTTCTAATGGACTTACAGTTATGGGCTGGCAAAGAAATCAACCTACATCTACAGCACCTAGAGCCATAAATCTATCGGGGCTTAGCATGCCAGCAAGCCAAACAGATAGCCTAACTTTTAATGGTAATTTAAATGTTGACACTGAAGTCGATGATATAGAAAACTACACTATGGGTTTTTTTGATTCTTTAGGTAGAGAACATAAATTGGAATTAGAGTTTGAAAAAGCAGCGACTCATAATCAATGGAATGTAATTTTTAAGGCCCCTGAGGGAAGCCGCTATACTGTCAATGAAGGATTTACTCCGAATACCATTACATTTAATGATGATGGTACAATAAACACAGGTTTAGAAGGACAAGTTTCTGTCAATATCGAAGGGATAAATAATCCAATGACTATTGATCTTGATTTTGCAAAAATCACTCAATCTGCCGGGAATACGAACTTAAAAGGTGAACAGATAGGTGGGTATACAGCGGGGACAATAGAATCTATAAGTATAGACTCCAATGGTATCATAACGGGTCTGTACACAAATGGTCAATCTCAAGAGGAATGGGAAATAGCTATGGCTCATTTTACTAACCCTTCAGGACTTACAAAGTTAGGCAATAATCTATTCCAAAAAAGCACAAATTCAGGCGAGGCAGATTTAGGAGTAGCAGGAGAAGGAGGGCGAGGAGTATTAAACCCTGGAAGTCTTGAAATGTCTAATGTTGATCTTGCTCAAGAATTTACTGATATGATAATAGCACAACGTGGTTTCCAGGCAAATTCACGTATTATTACTACATCTGACGAGATGTTACAAGAGCTTGTCAATCTTAAACGTTAATATACTACTATATCGAGGTCAGTTAACTGACCTCGATATAGACTAAAAAATGAAATAGGGGAGATATACCATGATAAAAGTTACAAGACTAAATGGTAAAGAATTTTATATAAATCCTGACTTAATAGAATTCATTGAAAGTACTCCCGATACAGTTATAACTATGACCACAGATAAAAAAGTAATTGTAATGGAAGACATTGAACTTCTAATAGATCGAATAATAGATTTTAGAAGAAAAATATTTATAGATATAGAGGGGACTTACGGTATAGATAAGTGAGGTGTACAACATGGACATAGCAACACTTGCTGGTATGATTGCTGGGATTGCCTTTATTATAACAGGAATTCTCTTAAACGGAGAACTATCAACATTTTATGATTTACCGTCTATTGCAATAACACTTGGGGGGACAATTGCAAGTACCCTCATAGCGTACCCGATAGATGCGATTACTAGTATATTTAAGGTCTCTAAGAATCTCTTTTTAATAGATAAAGAAGATCCCAATCAAGTTATAGATAAAGTAATAGATTTGGCGAACATAGCTAGACGAGAAGGGCTGCTTGCACTCGAGGAAGCAGTACAAGATGAAGATGATCCATTTTTACAAAAAGGAATACTGCTCATAGTAGATGGGACAGATCCAGAGCTTGTGAAAAATATATTGGAGACAGAACTCAACTTTCTAGAAGAGCGCCATAAACAAGGGCAGGGAATATTTACTACCATGGGGGCTTTTGCTCCAGCATATGGTATGATAGGAACTCTCATAGGCCTTATAAACATGTTAAAGACATTAGATACTCCAGATACTATTGGACCTAGTATGTCCACGGCATTAGTTACTACATTTTATGGTTCACTACTTGCCAATCTGTTTTTTTTGCCTACGGCTGAAAAGCTTAAGTATAGGAGTAATCAAGAGATATTCTATAAGGAAATAATACTTGAGGGAATACTTTCTATTCAAGCAGGTGAAAATCCTAGAATTATAGAAGAAAAGCTTAAAGCTTTTCTATCACCTAAAAACAGGGAAGCCAGAGAAGCAGAATACTCATCTGAAGGAGGAGAAGAAGTGTGAGCAGAAGAAAGCGACATAAGGAAGACAGTGGAGTTCCCTCTAGCTGGCTTACTACATATAGTGATATGGTTACACTGCTCCTGTGTTTCTTTGTTCTTCTATTTTCCTTTTCAACTGTAGATGCAGAAAAATGGAGACAATTAGTAGGTTCATTACAAGGTAATATTGGAGTGTTGGAAGGAGGGCATGCTTTACCTCCTTCAGAAGGGGAGCTGTCCGAAGATTTAGATATAACCCCCGAAGACATAGAGGAAGATACAGATGGCGAAGAGCATATTGATGATGAATTTGTAAAACTATATGAAAATATCTCTGAATATTTAGAAACCAATGAGATACAAGCAGAATTAGAACTATCAGAGGCCCATACGGAAATATTATTGCGCTTTAAAGAATATATACTATTTGATACTGGTAAAGCCGATATAAAGCCTGAAGCACTGGGTATTTTAGACGGAATAGGAGATGTATTACTTGAATTTGATGAACAAATTCAAAGAATAAGGGTTGAAGGTCATACTGACAGTAGACCTATAAATACATATGTATATCCTACTAACTGGGAATTATCTGGTGGGAGAGCCGCAAGAGTGGTAAGGCGTTTTCAAGAAAAACAGGGGATTCCAGGTGAGAAACTTTCATTTGCAGGATATGGAGAATATTATCCTATTGATACAAATACAACTCAAAAGGGAATGGCAAGGAATCGTAGAGTAGATATAACTATAGTCAGAGTAAAATATATGTCGTATCTTAAATTTGACAAAGCAGAGTTGGTGAACCTGGAGTTATAGATACAAAAACACAGACAAAGGAGTAGAAATATATGAAGAATAGATGGATGATACTGATTACTATTCTATTGATTATTTTTATAGCAATAAGTATATTCTTATTTGTAAATATATATAAGACGCCTAAATCAGCAAATGAGGAAAATAATAAGGCAAATGACACAAGTATAGTATTCAATACAGGAGATTCTTTTATAACTAATATAAAAGACAATAAAAGCATATTAAAATGTGACATATATATAGAGGTAGATGATAACGATACTGCTGAACAATTAAAAGATGATATACCTAAAATACGTGATAGAATAATACTTATTCTCCGTGATCTTACAATTGAAGATGTTGGAAAACAAGACATACAAAAGGAACTCAAGAAAAGGATACAGTCGGATCTCCAAGAAAACCTTGATATACCGAATATTACAAATATATATTTTAATGAATTCGTGGTACAACACTGATATATCTATAAAATGGGGGTGAGACGATATGGCTGAAATTTTATCTCAAAAAGAAATAGATGAACTATTAAGTGCATTAAATTCTGGAGAAGTAGATGTACTAGAGATACAAGATCAGGCAGAAGAAAACAAAATAAAAGAATATGATTTCAAAAGACCAAATAAATTTGCAAAAGATCAATTAAGGACATTGCAAATAATATATGAGAGCTTTGCACGTATGATGTCGTCATATTTATCTGGTGTACTTAGGACTTATTGTCAGGCTGAAGTTGTTTCTGTAGAACCTCTTACTTATTATGAATTCAATAATTCACTACCTGATCCTGTAATTTTGAATATAATTACATTCAATCCTTTAAAAGGCTCTATAATGCTTGCAATATCACCAGATATGGCATTTTCTATGATTGATAAGATGCTAGGGGGGCCAGGAACGAGTATAAATAAGGTGAGAAATTTTACTGAAATCGAATTGGTCTTGATAGAAAGGATTGTGAAAAATTTACTTCGCTTTATGTCTGATGCTTGGAAGAACGTGGTAGATGCCGAATTTAGACTAGATAAAATAGAAACCAATGCACAATTTGCTCAAATTATGTCACCAAATGAGCCTATTGCAATAGTTACCTTAAATGTTCAGATAGGTGAATCAGATGGAATGGTGAATGTATGTATCCCCCATATTGTAATAGAACCTATTTCACATCAGCTTACAACTAAATATTGGTTTAAATCCCAGGTCTCTGAAGAAACAAAAAATGAAGAGAAGGCAAAAGTACTATCAGAACAATTAAAATATGCAAAAGTCAACTTGCGAGCAATACTAGGTGAGACGTCCATAACAGTAGATGATTTTGCCAATCTTCAAGAAGGCGATGTGATACGTTTGGATAGAAAAGCTAATGAAGATATTGATATAATGATAGAAAATTTAAGAAAATTTAAGGGCATTGTGGGACTTCAAAATAACAATCTTGCAATACAAATAACGACTATTGAAGAAAGGGGACTATAAAATGAGTGATATACTTTCTCAGGAAGAGATAGATCTTCTATTGCGTGGCGAATCAGATAATGCAGATAACAACTCTGCTTTGTCTTCAGAAGAGGTAGACACCATAGGGGAAGTTGGCAATATAAGCATGGGTACAGCAGCAACCACTCTATCGACTCTCCTTGGAAAAAAGGTTACTATAACAGCACCTTTTGTAGAAGAAACTACTCTCGCCAAATTGGCAAAGCAACATCCAATTCCCTTTGTTGCAGTTGAAGTATCCTATAAGGAAGGGTTAGAAGGTAAAAACTTACTTGTAATACGTGAAAATGATGTTAAAATAATAACAGACCTGATACTTGGGGGAGATGGCGAAGACACAAAAGAAGAGTTGAATGAAATGCATTTAAGTGCTATAGGCGAGGTTATGAATCAGATGATTGGTTCTGCATCCACATCTCTGTCTACTTTGCTTGGAAAGACCATCTCCATATCACCACCTAATGCTTTTGTAATAAAATTTGGCGATGAGGAAAGTTATCGACATTTTATTTCAGATGATGCCACTATAGCACAAGTAAAATTCAAAATGGTTGTGGAAGGCCTGATAGACAGCTATATAATGCAATTGCTGCCTATCGATTTTGCAAAAGGGTTGGTAAGTAGTCTAGTGAATGCAGAAGAAGCTGAGGAGAATTATATTGATACCCAAAATACTGTAAATGTAGGTATGGACAATAATATAGAAGATGAATCTATACAGTCAACAGAGCAATATGAAACAAACTTCCATGAGCCCGATGAATCTGTACCTAATAAAGCAGATATCTCTGAATCTCAGCTAGATAAAGCAGATGTCTCTGAATCTCAGCTACAAAATGAAGATATAGTCAATGTAAGACCAGTTTCTTTCCAACCTTTAGAGGAGATAGCATCCGATGAACCATCCGATAAGAATATTCAAATGATTATGGATGTTCCGCTGCAAGTATCTGTAGAACTAGGCAGGACAAAAAAACTTATAAAAGAGATCTTAGAACTCAGTACTGGTTCGGTGATAGAATTAGACAGAATGGCCGGTGAACCTGTAGATATATTAGTCAATGAAAAGCTAGTTGCAAAAGGAGAAGTTGTGGTAATAGAAGACAATTTTGGTGTTAGAATCACTGATATAATAACCTCATCTAGGGAGATATCTAATTTGAAGTAATAATATTATTATAAGGGAGGATATGAATTGTCTATGGAAAAAAATATATTATTAGTTGACGATGCCGCATTCATGCGTATGATGCTAAAAGACATACTAACTAAAAACGGATATAAAATTGTGGGAGAGGCAGAGAATGGATCAAAAGCATTAGAGAAATATAAAGAAACAATGCCAGATCTTGTCATTATGGACATAACGATGCCAGAAGTCGATGGTATCGAAGCAGTTAAGGACATAATGGCCTTTGATAAGGATGCTAAGATAATCATGTGTTCTGCTATGGGGCAGCAAGCCATGGTAATCGAAGCAATACAAGCAGGAGCTAAAGATTTTATTGTAAAACCTTTTCAGGCTGATAGAGTTATTGAAGCAATAAAAAAAGTAATTGGATGATTTTATGAAAGAATATATTAAAGTTATATTAATGTTATTGGGGTTTGTTGCCATATTATTTGCTGCTTCCTTAGCGACAAAGTTTATAGGTAATAAATATGTAAAAAATAGACATAGTAAGTATATCAAAGTAGTAGACCAAATAATGCTTGGCAAAGAACGATGGCTATATATAATACAAATAGGTGAAACACTGTTGCTTATAGGGATTTCAAATAATAGTATCGAGCTATTAAAAGAGATTGAACACAGTGATCTAATACCCGTATATGAAGAACAGAGCACTAAGTTTCCTGATTTCCTCAACAAGTACATAAACAAGCAAGATAACAAAGATAATGACACTCTAATAACTAATCTTGCATGTAAGCTAGATAATCAGGTTCAAACAATAAAAAATACAATTTGTTATCGCAAAAGAAATAGTGGTGAAGAAAAAGATGTTAAACAATCGTAAATGCTGTAGATATATATTGGTTACTATGATGATATTGCTATTATTCCATCCTACCACTGTTCATGCACAACAAAATACTTTTGAAATTCCTAGAATCGGTATAGAGGTTGGAGAAGCTCAAACTCCTAGAGATATTGTAAATACCTTTGAAATACTATTTGTCTTTACGATATTGACCCTTGCTCCGTCAATATTGATAATGATGACAAGTTTTACAAGGATAATTATAGTGCTGGCATTTATCCGAAATGCTTTAGGAACTCAGCAGACTCCCCCAAATCAAGTATTAATAGGACTAGCATTGTTCTTGACTTTCTTTATAATGGCACCTATAGGAGATAATATCAATAAAAATGCGATACAACCTTATCTAGATGGTGATATAGCTCAGGAACGAGCCCTTGAAAATGCTATGGAACCTATAAGAAACTTTATGTTTAAACAGACACGCAACAAGGATCTAACTCTATTTTTAAATATGACCGATATAGATACACCTGATGCGCTAGAAGAAGTGCCCAATAGAGTTTTGATTCCTGCATTTATGATAAGTGAGCTCAAAACTGCCTTTCAAATAGGTTTTTTAATATATATACCTTTTATAATTATAGATATGGTAGTTGCAAGTACACTTATGTCAATGGGAATGATGATGTTACCACCAGTTATTATATCTCTACCTTTTAAAATACTTCTATTTATAATGGTAGATGGGTGGAATTTAATCGTCAAAACCCTTATAACAGGATTCAAATAGTATCTATATATTTGCTAGTTAACCTAATTTTGCTTCATAAGGCAAAATTACTAAATATCGGGATTTATTAGAATGAATATTAAATTATGTAAAGTCCGCTGGAGACAATTTATAGGAGGAGTTATTATATGACGGAGAGAGATGTTATAGCTATAGCGCAACAAGCTATATATACTGGACTTACTATTGCTGCGCCAATATTAGGATTTGGTTTAATAGTGGGCTTGTTGGTGGCTATTTTTCAAGCAACAACACAGATTAACGAACAGACACTAGTTTTTATACCCAAAATTTTAACCGTTGTAGCTGTAATATTGATATTTGGGCCTTGGATGCTACAGAAAATTACAGACTTTACCTTTGAATTATATAAAAATATAAATAGCTTAATAGGGATGACATAATATGGAGAACATGCTTGGACAATATACCGTAGCATTTCCGACATTTATTCTAATATTTTGTAGGATTACCGGACTTTTTATTATGTCGCCTATATTTAGCAAACAAAACGTACCCATATATTGGAAGATTATGTTTTCCGTACTTCTTAGCTATATAGTTTTTAGTTTTAAACTCTCTTCGACAGTCATAAATATAGATAGCACTTTAAGATTTGTTATTTATGTTTGCAAAGAAGTGCTATTAGGTATTATATTTGGGTATATTACTACTGTAATGTTTTCTGCCATTTTATTGGCAGGTCAGCTTATAGATACCCAAATTGGATTTGGAATGGTGAACATTTTAGATCCACAAAATAATATACAAGTACCCCTCTTGGGCAATTTCAACAATATAATTGCATTGCTCCTCTTTCTAATTATAGATGGACATCATACTCTAATACAGCTACTAGTGGCTAGTTTTGATATGGTACCCATAGGTCAGGTTACAGTAGAGCAAGATATATATATTGCCTTAGTTACCTTATTTAAAAATGCTTTCGAACTTGCCTTTAAGATGGCATTACCTATTATGGGTGCTGCACTGATAACCGAAAGTGTCCTAGGACTTATGTCAAAGTCTATTCCTCAAATGAATATATTTGCTATAGGTATACCTGCCAAAATTTTTGTAGGATTAATTACTTTATTTTTCTTCGTACCAGCATATATTGCATTACTTAGGGGAAATTTTTCAGATATGCTAAAAGATATGAAAACCCTTATGGAATCGATGAGTGTAAAATGATTACATCTACTATTTCGTCATTAGACCTACAATTATTTGCGGAAGAGAAAACTGAGAAGGCCACACCTAAAAGAAGGAAAGAAGCGCGTGAAAAAGGTCAGGTTATTCGAAGTGTTGAGATAAATTCAGCTATAATCATATTAGTTTCTTTCTATATAATGAAGTTTTTTTCAGGTTCTATAATCCATAATTTGGAGGACATATACAAAAGTGCTTTAGCTGTGAATGCTCCATTAGATGATATATTTACATATAACGGGTTACAAAACGGATTGACAAAAATGATCCTAAAGGCATTTTTAGCTGTTTTGCCTATTACTGTAGGCTGTCTTATAGCAGGTATAGTGGTAAACTATGTTCAAGTGGGATTTCTCTTTACTACCAAACCCCTTAAACCTGATTTAAACAGAATAAATCCCATACAAGGATTCAAGAGAATTTTTTCAAAGAGAGCCATATATGAACTTATAAAAGCTTTGCTTAAGTTGGCTGTCATAATAGGGATTGTATACAAGACATTTGAAGAAAGTTTAAAATCAATGCCCTTGTTGTTGAATATGCAGATTAATAGTGGGTTCTTGCATATCTGTAATCAGATATTCCAAATGGCAATTAGGTGTGGGTTTGCTCTGCTTGCTATGTCCGCTTTTGACTATTTTTATCAATGGTGGGATTACGAAAAAAATCTACGCATGACAAAACAAGAAGTCAAAGAAGAATTTAAACAGGCTGAAGGAGATCCTCAAGTTAAGGGAAGAATTAGGGAAATGCAAAGGCAACTGAGTATGGGCAGAATGATACAGGAAATACCCCATGCCGATGTTGTAATTGTAAATCCTACCCATTATGCCATTGCACTAGTTTACAAGCCTGATAAAAATGATGCACCGATTGTAGTTGCAAAGGGCCAAGGTTATATTGCCTTAAGGATTAAGAAAGAGGCCGCAGAACATCATATAACAATAGTTGAAAATAAACCTCTAGCCCAGGCCCTATATGATACTACCGAGATAGGCCAAGCTATACCACCTGAACTATACCGTGCTGTTGCTGAAGTTTTAGCTTACGTATATAGCTTAAAACAAGAAATTTAATTGACATATATTTATTTTAGGGGGGAAAACGATTGAAGTTTGCAGACATCTTTATAGCCGTTGTAGTAATCTCAATAATTATGTTAATAATAGTACCTTTAAATAGTGTAATACTTGATATGTTACTGACTATAAATCTAGCTCTATCTATAGTTATATTGCTTACAACATTATATATAAAAGAGCCGTTGGAATTTTCTATATTTCCCTCATTATTACTTCTAGCCACCCTCTTTAGATTGGCTTTAAATATATCTTCTACAAGACTAATATTAGGAGAAGGATACGCTGGTGCAGTAATTGAAACTTTCGGAAACTTTGTGATCAAGGGAAATGTTGCTGTTGGATTTATAATATTCTTAATAATTGTAATAGTACAATTTATTGTAATTACAAAGGGTGCAGAAAGGGTAGCTGAAGTAGCTGCAAGGTTCACATTAGATGCAATGCCTGGAAAGCAAATGGCGATAGATGCTGATCTAAATGCTGGACTTATAGATGAACAGACAGCTCGTAGACGACGACAAAAGATTCAGCGAGAAGCAGATTTTTATGGTGCCATGGATGGAGCAAGTAAATTTGTAAAGGGTGATGCCATAGTTGGTATTATAATATCTATTATAAATATAATAGGCGGCATTATTGTAGGGTATAAGAGCATGTCAATAGGCGAAGCAATAGAGACATATGCCACTATGACAGTAGGTGACGGACTTGTAAGTCAAATACCGGCACTAATTATATCAACTGCATCTGGAATTATAGTAACTAGGGCCGCATCTGATTCTAGTCTAGGCGAGGATTTTGTAACACAGACCACTAGCCAACCCATTGCGCTATTTGTAGCAGCATTATTTTTGCTAACAATGTCCTTCTTTCCAGGTTTCCCCAGGGGTATACTTCTTATTTTTTCCTTAGGATTTGGCTTTTTAGGTTATAAACTATATTCAGAACAGAAAGTTACAGAACTAGAAGAAGATATGCCCATAGAACAAGAGATAGAAGATATTCGCAGTCCTGAAAATGTTATCGACTTACTCCATGTAGATCCCTTAGAGCTAGAATTTGGTTATGGGATAATCCCTCTTGTAGATGTAGAACAAGGTGGTGATCTACTAGATAGAGTAGTTATGATTCGAAGGCAAATAGCATTAGATTTAGGTTTTATAGTTCCAGTTGTTCGGTTAAGAGATAATATTCAATTAGAGCCTAATGAATATGTATTAAAGATAAAAGGTGTAGAAGTAGCAAGGGGACAAGTTTTAGTTGATCATTATCTTGCAATGGATTCGGGTATTGCAAGTGAAGATATAGATGGAATAGATGCTATTGAGCCAGCCTTTGGCTTGCCAGCTAAATGGATCAGAGAAGAACAAAAAGATAGAGCAGAAATGTTGGGATATACGGTAGTAGATGCGCCCTCCGTAATTGCCACCCATCTAACGGAAATAATAAAGCAAAATGGTTATGAATTGATAGGTAGACAAGAGGTTCAAACCTTACTTGACAACTTAAAGGAGACTCATCCAACCCTTGTAGATGAAGTTATACCTAAACTACTTACTTTGGGGGACATTCAAAAGGTGCTCTGTAATTTAATACAGGAAAATATACCAATAAGAGACATGGTGACAATAATGGAAACTTTAGCAGACTATTCTGTTATAACTAAGGATACCGATATACTGACAGAGTACGTAAGACAATCATTGTCTCGTACAATCACAAATAGATTTGTACCTGATAAAAAAGCTAAGGTCATCACAATAGCCCCTGAATTAGAGCAAACTATAATGGATAACGTAAAACAGACTGAGCATGGCTCTTATCTTTCTTTAGAGCCCGATATTGTTGAGACAATATATGATGCGCTCTCAAGAGAAGTAGAAGAATACCTGCAATTGGGTATGCAGCCAATAGTGGTGACATCACCTATAGTTAGAATATATTTCAAAAGATTGACGGAAAGACTCTTCCCTCAATTAGTGGTTTTGTCCTATAATGAATTGGAAGATACTGTGCAAATTCAATCAGTTGGAATTGTGAGGGGATAAGCTTATGAAAGTAAGGAGATATCTAGGAAAGACCAAACAAGAAGCTTTGGAAAAGGTTAGACATAACCTAGGTAATGATGCCATAATATTGAGCAGCAGAAAAATAAGACAAGGGGGAATCAAGGGATTCTTTTCAAAACCTCTAATAGAGATAGTCGCTGCTGTGGATGATTTTGAACCATCATTTGACAAAGAAGATATAAAACCTGAACCGACTAATCCAAATAACAAAGTTTCTGAACTTAAACAACAGATAAGAACAATGAATATGAGAATGGACAAGCTCATAACTAAATTAGATGACAGGGAAAAGTTTTCTGAAAGTTCTTTTTCTTTGCAACTTGAACAATATTTTAAGCAATTGACAGACAAAGAAGTTCAAAGTGAGATTGCAAAAAAAATTATAGAAGAAGCATATGATATAACATTAAAAGAAAATATTGATTTTTCTCGCTCTTTAGATGGTGTTATATCAAGATATCTAGGATACTCTAGACCTATGTCCACAAAACTACATGGGCAGAAAGTTGTCTTGTTTATAGGCCCTACCGGAGTAGGAAAAACTACTACTTTAGCAAAATTAGCAGCTATATATTCCATAAAATATAACTATAATGTAGGCCTTGTAACAACAGATACATATAGAATTGCAGCTGTAGATCAACTTAAGATATATAGTGAAATACTAGATATCCCCCTTGAGATCATATATACACCAATAGAGATTACGGAATCAATGAAGATATTTGCTGACAAAGATATTATTTTCATAGATACAGCTGGGAAAAGTATAAAGGATACTGAGCAACCAGAGGAAATAAACACGTTGATTACTCTCACTGGGGCAGATGAAATATTTTTATGTATAAGCGCCAGCACAAGTTATCAAGGATGTATAAATATAATTAAAAGCTATGAATTTCTAAATGATTACTCTATAATATATACAAAAACTGATGAAGTTACATCATATGGTAATATATTTAACTGTTGCTATATATCAGGTAAGCCCATGTCTTATATGACAACAGGTCAAAGTGTACCTGATGATATTAAAGTATTACATCCATCCACAATAAAGAATAATTTGATAGGATGATAGAGGTAATGAAGGATCAAGCAGAAAATTTAAGACAACTAGTAATGAATAGAGCAGACAGACAGGCAACTGTATCAACATCCAATACGAGGATTATAACAATAGCAAGTGGCAAAGGAGGCGTTGGAAAGACAAATTTTACTATAAACCTAGGTATATTGCTACAAAAAATGGGTTATAAAGTATTGATAATTGATGCAGATCTTGGACTAGGGAATGTAGATATAATGCTAGGACTTTCTTCACCGTATAACTTATCACATATAGTCTTTAATGGTATAGATATACAAGAGGTAATAATAGAAGGGCCATCAGGTATTATGATACTGCCAGGAGGGAATGGATTACTTGAACTTGCCAATTTAAAACCTAGACAATTAGATAAATTCATAAGAGAATTGACTAAATTAGAATCCATGGTAGACATAATCCTCATAGACACGGGAGCGGGACTATCTGCCAATAATATAAAAATGATATTAGCGGCAAACGAAGTTATACTCATTACTACACCTGAACCTACATCCTTGATGGATGTATACGGTGTAGTGAAGATAGTTTCTAAAATAGATCGAAATAGACATTTTAATCTGGTTATGAATAAGGTTGATAATATAAATGAAGCTAATAACAATATAAAAAATATCCAAAAAGCAGGAAAAAGGTTTTTAAATGTAGAAATATCTACATTAGGGTTACTAGATAATAGTTCAATAGTAAGTAAAAGTGTTAAGGATCAACGTCCTTTTGTTTTAGACTATCCACACAGTAAAATATCTAAACAGCTAAACTCTATAGTTAATTCCCTTACAGGCGCAGAAAGAGGGGAAAGGATGACTATTAAAACGTATATATACAAGCTCTTTAAATTCTTTGAGAACAAATGACACGGGGGCAATATGAAATATGAAAAAGCCAATGGAAATAGGGGCCAAAATCGAAATAGTGACCAAGTTTGGTAGTAACAGAGAAGAAATATATTTTAGTATGGTACAAGATATTATATCTGACAGTACTTTTTTAATAACTATGCCAATGTCAAAGGGAAAACCTGCATTCTTACATATAGGAGAGGAGGTTCTAGTATACTATTTTAATTATCATGGCCAATATTCTTTTAGAGCAATTGTTATAAAAAGATATGAATTCCAAGGGATATATTTCTTTAAACTTGAGAAGAATTCTAAAGTTGCCCGTCTTCAGCGACGTAATTATTTTAGACTGCCAAAGACTATACCAGTACAGGTAGATATATTCTCTAAAGATAAAATAGTTAATACATTGTATGGAAACAGTTTGGATATTGGCGGGGGAGGATTGGCAGTCATTGTAGATAAAAAACTAAATGAAGATAGCAAAGTAATATGTACATTTACACTAGAACATGACTCTGCCATTAAGGATTTTCAAGTGAAAGGCAGAGTTGTAAGGTGCGTTCATACTCAAAATATGGATGATAAGTTTGAAGTAGGAATTTCTTTTGAAGATATATGCGAACAACAGAGAGATAGAATAATAAAGTTCATATTTGAGGAACAAAGGAAACTGATGAAAAAAGGATTGATTTAATCAATATTTATGGAACAGGGAGGGGGCACAAAATGGCTAATAATCAGTATATGGATGTTTTTATAGAAGAAAGCAATGAACATATTCAAAATTTAAATGATATGTTATTGGCACTTGAGCAAGATAGAGAAAATTTAGAATACATAAATGAGATGTTCAGATCTGCCCATACTTTAAAAGGAATGGCTGGAACAATGGGCTTTAATAATATTGCAAACTTAACTCACTGTTTAGAGAATGTTCTCGATTTAGCCAGAAATCACAAAATAGTACTAGAAGGCGCTATAATAGATACACTATTTGAAACATTAGATACAATAGAAACTTTATATACGCTTATATTGGATGGAAATAATGAAAATGAATATGATATAGGCCCTATAAAAGATAAGTTGCAAAAATATCTCTCACAAAATGATGCTGACTCCAGCTATATGGATGAGATAACAGTTAAAGATAAACATAGTACCGATGAGCCCATATTAGAAGAGCATCATATAACAGTTATTAAACAAGCACTTAAGCAAGGCATCTACCCCTATCACGTAAGAATTACACTAGAATCAACCTGTGTAATGAAAGGGGTAAGAGCATATATAATATTCAAAGCATTAGAAGACATTGGCGAAGTTATAAAAACCAATCCCTCTATTGAAGATATAGAAGATGAAAACTTTAATGTTGAATTTTCTCTAATTTTGCTTTCAGATAGACCAAAACGTGATATAGAACATACACTAGAGGGTACCCCTGAATTAAAAGAATTTAAAGTTTCAGAGTTGAATGTAGAGAAAGCAACATCTAGATCTACTGAACCAAATAAAGAAGAGAACAAGCAAACTAAAAAAGCGATAAAAACTGGAGTTGCTAGCATAAAACATGCAACTAAAAGTGTACGAGTTGATATTGATAGGCTAGATAACCTTATGAATTTAGTAAGTGAACTCATAATAGTAAAAAACAGTATTGAAGGCATTAGTGGATATGAAGAAATTTCAGGAATGGAAGAGGCCGTAGAATATTTACAACGGGTATCGTCTGAACTACATGAAGCTGTTATGCAGGTTAGAATGGTCCCCGTCGGTACAGCTTTCAAACGTTTCCCTAGAGTAATAAGAGATCTATCCAAACAACTTAAAAAGAATATAAATTTGAATATCCATGGTGAAGATACTGAAGTGGATCGTACAATAATAGATGAAATAGGTGACCCTCTGTTACATCTTATTAGGAATTCAGTAGATCATGGCATCGAATCTCCAGAACAGCGTACCACTTTAGGCAAAGACAGTACAGGTAATATAGATTTATATGCATACCATGATGGCAATAACGTGGTGATAGAAGTAAGGGATGACGGACAGGGGATAGATGTAGAGAGAGTAAAAGGCAGGATAATAGATAATGAGTTAATCTCTGACAATGAAGTTGATGAACTAACTGAGCAAGAAATAATACAATATCTCTTTCACCCTGGGTTCAGCACGTCAGAAAAGGTATCCAATATATCAGGTCGGGGAGTTGGGTTGGACGTTGTGAAAACTTCAATCGAATCACTAGGGGGTGTAGTTGAAGTTGAAACCATGGAGAATGAGGGAAGCAAATTTATAATCAGGTTACCTTTGACCCTTTCCATAATTAAAGCTCTACTAGTAGGTATTAAAGATGAAATGTATGCAATACCTCTGAGTAATGTAAGAGAAATTGTTGAAACGACATCAGATAGTATAAAACCACTTGGAGATAAAGAAGTAATATCTATAAGAGGAGAACTTATGCCTTTTATAAGGTTATACAATATTCTAGACATAGATGTTGACAATTTGCCTGACGATATAATAGTTGTAGTTGTCAGAAAAGGTGACAAATCGACTGCCCTATTAGTAGATTCCCTCATAGGACAACGAGATATTGTAATCAAATCTTTAGGAAAATATCTATCAAAAATAAGAATATTTTCGGGGGCAACTATATTGGGAGATGGAAGTATAGCACTAATACTAGATATAAACAATATTGTCTAAAGGAGGTTATAGCACTATGAGAAATCAGCAGTTATTACACTTTGTTTTAGGAAAGAAAAATTACGGAATAGATGTATTAAAAATTGAGTCTATTGAAAGGTTATCCAATATTACTAGAGTTCCTAATGCTCCTGAGGCTATTATAGGTGTTATGAACCTAAGGGGTAATATACTACCTGTATTATGCTTGAGGCAAAAAATGGGGATGAACCCCATCAAGTATAATGATGAAATGAGAATTATTGTACTTGATAATGAAGTTAATCGAATAGGCCTCCTTGTAGATAGAGTCATAGATGTAAAAAATGTAGATATGGATGATATATATGATACAGATGAGGCGAATGATTTGATTCAGGGGGCCATAAAAAATCAAAAAGATGAACTGGTGATCTTGTTAAATACTAACAATCTCTTAAAAGAATAATAGTATTACAAAGGAGTTATTATTTATGAGTTATCACATTGATAATTTAGACAGCCTCCAATTGGATGTTTTGAAAGAAATAGCTAATATTGGAGCAGGAAATGCTGCTACTGCCCTATCTGTCATGGTCAATAGACCCATAGACATGAACGTACCCAAATTGAACATTATCTATTTTAATGAAGTAGAAAACATATTAGGTGGTGCAGATATACCAGTAACAGGCATATACCTAGAATTCCATGGTGATATAAAAGGGACAATAATGTTTATTATAGATGAGGCATCCACCTTCAATTTTCTATCTTTGTTGTTTGGGAAAGACCATTTAGATAAAGATAAAAATCTAGGAGAGATAGAACTTTCTGCTCTGAAAGAAGTGGGTAATATTCTCACAGGCTCATTTTTAACTTCATTATCTCAAATGACCGGTTTAACAATTAACTATACTATACCTGCCATTGCCATAGATATGGCAGCTGCTATACTAAGTGTACCTTTTATTGAATTTGGGCAGCAAGGAGATAGGGCATTATTTATAGAGACAGTTTTTTTGGGAAAAGAGAAACAAGTCAATGGACACCTTTTTCTCATCCCTAGTATAGATTCGTACACTACTATTTTACAAGCATTAGGAGTAGCATAAATGATTAAAACTATAAAAGTAGGAATGGCTGATTTAAATATTGTCGAAAGTCCTGGGGTCCTGTTAACGTTAGGCTTAGGTTCCTGTGTGGGAATAGCATTGTATGATACTGAAAAACAAATTGCCGGACTTGCCCATATAATGCTCCCATCAAGTAAATCAATAAATAATAATCACAATCCTGCAAAATTTGCAGACACAGCTATTGAATTATTAATTGATTTAATGACAGAAAAAGGGGCTATCCGAAAAAATATGCTAGCAAAGATTGCAGGAGGAGCCCAGATGTTTTCTTTTAAAAACAGTACCAATAATCTCTTGAATATAGGAGAACGAAATGTGTTGGCAACTAAGAAAGTTTTAAATGGATTTGACATTCCACTAGTGGCAGAAGACACTGGGGGTAATTTTGGTCGTACAATTGCAGTCTATCCAAAGACAGGTGTTTTATTTGTAAAAACTATAAACCATGGAACAAAAGAGATATAACTGACTTTATGTCTTTTGCTTGTTGATCTGCCGGCATCTATGACAGGAGGAATATAAGGTGGGTAGTCATTCTTTAAAACATTTTGATTTGTGGTCTAGCTATAAACAAAGCAAGGATATAAATTTGAGAAACACCATATTTATGAAATATAGAGAGCTTGTGACAAAAGTAGTTTTTCAACTAGCTTCCAACTACAATAATTATATCGATTTAGATGACTTAATAAGTTATGGTAATATAGGTTTGTTAGATGCCATAGAAAAGTTTGACATAGATAAGGGGGTAAAGTTTGAAACTTATGCCTCTATTCGCATAAGAGGAGCTATAATAGACGAAATAAGAAAATTAGATTGGGTTCCAAGAAGTACAAGACAGAAATTTAAAATGGTAGAAAGGGCAATAGACGAAGTAGAAAATACATTGGGCAAGTCTGCTACTACACGTGAAGTAGCTAATCACCTGTCAATGTCATCAGAAGAACTAGATAAGATATTAGCCCAAATGCATTCATATGCTATTATTAGTATGGATGATCAAATTTTGGAACTTATCAATGAGGCATCTATCGGTAATTCTCATCAAAATCAATTAACTCCTGAAGACATTGTTGTTGAGCAAGAGATAAAAACAAACTTAACAAAAGCAATAGAAAATTTGCAAGAGAGAGATAGACTCATTATTACTTTGTACTATTATGAAGAATTTACTTTGAAGGAGATAGGAAAAGTTCTAAATGTTACAGAATCTAGGGTGTCTCAGTTACATACAAGAGCACTTTCGCGACTTAAAGCCAAATTAACAACAACTTAAATACATATCAATATATAGATTATTTACTCTCACCTGCAAGTGAGAGTTTTAATGCTATACGAGAATTAAAAGGGAGGATATCATTCATATGGGGAGAATCATAGTTGAAGGTGATTCCTTTGAACAAGCATTGGAGAAGGGGCTCAACGCTTTGGGAACAGATATGGATAGTGTCGATGTAGAAATATTAGATGAGGGCCAGAAAATTATGGATGTTGTTTTAAAACCATGTAAACTACTTATAAATCTCAAAAAAGACGCTAAAGGGGGTAAAAGCGATGACCTATTTATACTAGATTATAGAATAAATGGCGTATTTTTGACAGTCATGCCCCCTTCTACTGGTCTCACTAAAGAGCAAGAGAGAAATATAATACAACATTTAAACAGAAAGCAGATTGAGGGACTTGATAAACAGGCCCTATTCCGCTCGATGTATTCACATGGTGGTAAATGGATACAAATTGCCCCAGCCCAAGAAGAAAAAAAAGTGGATGAACATGCAGATGTGTCTATATCAAGCGATCAGATGCAAGCTTTTATCACTCTTTTCCCACCGCTAGGTGGCAATCTGCTGTCAAAAACTGATATAATCGAAAAGCTGCATTCCTGTGGAGTGATGTTTGGCATTAGTGAAACAGTGATTGACAAAATTCTAAATAAAAGACAATATGGAACTCCAATACTCGTTGCAAAGGGTAAAAAGGCCGAAGATGGAAAAGATGGAGATATACTCTATCATGTATCACTAGATAGGACAGGTAAACCCCTAATAAAAGAAGATGGGTCGGTGGATTACTTCCATTTAGACATGGTGGAAAATGTAAAAAAAGGACAACCACTACTCACAATTGTTCCCCCAACCAAAGGTAAACCTGGAAAAACAGTCACAGGTAAAAAATTACATCCCGAACCTGGAAAATCCAAAAAAATAGGAATAGGCAAAAACATAAAACTCTCTGATGACGGACTTGAGATGTTTTCCGGTATTGATGGCCGAGTGGAGTTAATCGGAAATAGGATTCATGTATATAATACACTAGATATAAATGGTGATATAGATACTTCCACAGGTAATATTGACTTTGTGGGCAATGTAATTGTACATGGCAATGTGCTAACTGGATTTGAAATCAATGCTAAAGGACATATAAAAGTATTGGGGGTCGTCGAAGGTGCAACTTTGAAGGCAAGTGGTGATGTAGTTATACAAAAGGGGATCCAAGGAATAGGTAAAGGAATTATAAGTTCTGGGGGAAAAGTCGTATCTAGATTCATTGAAAATGCTATCATTGATGCTAGTGGAGATGTAGTGTCTGAGGCTATAATGCACAGTCATGTTCAAAGCGGCGGCAAGGTCCAAGTAGCAGGTAAAAAAGGATTGATCGTAGGTGGAAGCATAAAAGCTGCTTCTGGGATCATTGCAGGTACAATAGGTGCTCCAATGGGTACTAGTACAATTCTTGAAGTGGGCTTAAACCCTTCTTTAAGAAACGAATATAACGAACTAGAAATTGAATTAGATGAAATCGAAAGCAAACTAAAAAAAGTAAATCAAGCTACTGATTTATTAGAAAGATTGGAGAAGAAAGGAGAGCTTTCTGAAAGCAAAAAATTAATTAAGCTAAAGGTACTCCAAGCTAGGAATAATTGCATGAATAGATTACCGGTTATCAAAGCTAGAATGGAAGAACTAAGAGAAACGCTTGGTGAGGTTGTGAATGGCAAAATTAGCGTACATAATATAATATATCCAGGGGTACAGATACTTATAGGTACGTCCAACATGCAAATTTACGAAGAGATGAAATATGTAACCTTTACAAGGGAACATGGTAATATTTCATTTACTTCATATAATGAATAGCAAGGCTTATGGAGGGATCGATATGTCTATAAGGCCAATAGATTATCAGATTACAGTCAATAAAACTGGTGAATTTACAAAAGATGCGAATTTAATTAAAATGAAGCCAAATATAGAACAAACTCAATTTTCAGAAGAATTGCAAAAAAAGAAGATACAAGAAGAGGCAAAAGTCAATTCTACTACAGAAACCGAATACAACCGTATAGACGGAAACAAACAAGAGAAAAATACTTCTTCAAGACAGCATCAAGGTCATAGAAGAAAGAAAGAGAAATCAAGCACGAAGAAATCGAAAAAGACTATGAAGTTTAAAAATAATTCAAATATAGATATTAAAATATAAATATATTCAACACAAATTGTTTTATCCTTTTAGAGGAAATCTATGCTTTTTTAAATATTTGTTGATTTTAAAATGTACATATGCTATACTACTAGAGGTAAATACACACCCTCTATGACTAATATGTTGGTGCTCTTTAATACAAAGAGTTTCATATTAGGATGAATAGGGGGGAGGAATAACTGAGGAGGTGAAAATATGTCAATAGTTACTATGAAACAGCTTTTAGAGGCCGGTGTTCATTTTGGTCATCAAACTCGCCGTTGGAATCCTAAGATGGCCCCCTATATATTTACAGAGAGAAATGGCATATATATAATAGATCTTCAGAAAACTGTAAAGAAGATCGAAGAGGCCTATAACTTTGTAAGAGAGCTTTCTGCCCAAGGTGAAAGTATTTTGTTTGTTGGAACTAAAAAACAAGCCCAAGAATCTATCGAATATGAAGCTAAACGATGCGGAATGTACTATGTAAATCAAAGATGGCTTGGGGGAATGCTTACAAATTATAAAACTATTAAGCAGAGAATTAAAAGACTAGAAGAACTTACTCAGATGGAAGAAGACGGAATTTTCGAAGTATTGCCTAAAAAAGAAGTTACCCAACTTAAGTTGGAGATGGAGAAACTGGAAAGGAATTTAGGTGGTATAAAGGATATGCCTGGCTTGCCAAGTGCAATTTTTGTGGTTGATCCTAGAAAAGAAAGTATAGCTATATCTGAGGCAAGAATACTAGGAATACCCATAATTGCCATAGTGGATACTAACTGTGATCCTGATGAAGTTGATTATATAATACCTGGCAATGACGATGCTATTCGTGCTATAAAGCTGATTACATCTAAAATGGCAGATGCAGTTCTTGAAGGTAAGCAAGGCGAACAATTTAATGCAGACGATAATATAATCGATGCAAAAGATACGAAAGACGAAGATAACGAAAATGAAGAACCAAATAATGAAAAAGACAATCTGAGTTCTGCAGAAAATAATGAAAAAGATAAACCGAACTCTGTAGAAAAGAATGAAGAATAATCATGTAAGGGGGGAAAGAAGGGGACATATCCCCATTCTTTCCTTTTATTTTATCTTACAGATTGTAAATTATATATGCCCGTATGGCAATGAGAATATGAAATAAGGAGGAATAGATATGGTCACTGCTTCAATGGTAAAAGAGTTGAGAGAAGCCACAGGTGCCGGTATGATGGATTGCAAGAGGGCGCTAGAAGAGGCAAATGGTGATACTGAAAAAGCAACTGAAATACTTCGTGAAAAAGGTTTGGCAGCCGCAGCAAAAAAAGCTAGTCGTATAGCTGCTGAGGGATTGGTTGACTCTTATATACATCCAGATGGAAGAATAGGAGTCCTCGTTGAAGTCAATTGTGAGACAGATTTCGTAGCCAAAACAGATGAATTTAAAACATTTGTTAGGGATATTGCGATGCATATAGCTGCTATGAACCCTAAATATCTATCTCGTGAGGAAGTCCCCCAGGAAGTAATTGATAAAGAAAAAGAAATATTGAAAAACCAAACACTAAACGAGGGTAAACCAGAGAAAATTGTTGACAAGATAGTAGAAGGGCGAATGGGTAAGTTCTTTGAAGAAAACTGCCTATTAGAACAACCCTTTGTCAAAGATACAGACAAAACAATACAAGAATTTGTAAATGAGAACATTTCAACCATTGGTGAAAATATAAACATACGTAGGTTTGTTCGCTATGAAAGAGGCGAAGGGCTCCAAAAGAGAGAAGAGAACTTTGCAGAAGAAGTCATGGAACAAATGAAATAAAAAAAGGGAACACTATGTGTTCTCTTTTTTTAAAAAAGAAGGATATTCAAAGTTTCTGTAGAATTTATAATTGTAAGGAGAGGTTATGTGCATGGATCAAGAAAAACCCATATATAATCGAATAGTGCTAAAACTAAGTGGAGAAGCCCTAGCAGGCAGCAAAGGTTTTGGAATCGATAATGATGTATTAGATATAATCTCAGATCAAATCATAGAAGTCTACAATTTAGGAGTTGAAATAGCCATAATAGTAGGTGGAGGGAACATATGGCGCGGTAGAAGTGGCATAGGAATGGACAGAAGTACAGCAGATTATATGGGAATGTTAGCTACAGTCATAAACGCTCTTGCTTTACAAGACGCGCTAGAAAACAAAAATATACCAACAAGAGTTCAAACAGCCATTGAAATGCGACAGATAGCAGAACCCTATATAAGACGAAGAGCAGTAAGGCATTTAGAGAAGGGGCGTGTGGTAATATTCGCATGTGGCACAGGTAATCCATTTTTCTCCACAGATACAACTGCATCATTGCGGGCAGCAGAAATCGATGCAGAAGTCATATTATTGGCCAAAAACATTGATGGTGTGTATGACGATGATCCGAAAGAAAATCCTAATGCCAAAATGTTTGAGCATATAACTTATATTGAAGTACTCAATAGAGGATTAAATGTAATGGATACTACGGCTATCTCTCTATGCATGGATAATAATATACCCATAATAGTATTCGGACTTGGTGAAAATAACAATATAAAAACTGCTGTAATGGGCAAAAAAATCGGTACGACAATAGATGGGGAGGTCTAAAAAATGATAAATGAAATTTTAAAAGATACCTCAAAACGTATGGATAAAAGCATAAAGGTACTTAGAGATGATTTAGCAGGTATACGCGCAGGTCGCGCAAATCCGAAACTACTAGAGAGGGTGTTAGTTGATTATTATGGCACCATGACTCCGGTAAATCAACTTGCCAATATCAGTGTTCCTGAGCCAAGGCTTCTGGTAATTTCTCCATGGGATGTTAATACATTGCCAGAAATTGAAAAGGCAATTCAAAAATCTGATTTGGGCATCAACCCAGCGAATGATGGCAAAGTAATTAGATTGGTATTTCCTGAATTAACAGAAGAGCGCAGAAAAGAGTTAGGAAAACTCATTAGGAAAATGGGTGAAGAGTCCAAAATTGCCATAAGATCTATTAGAAGAGATACAAATGATAAATTTAGGCAGTTGGAAAAAGACTCAGAATTAACAGAGGATGAACTCAATACCGCAGAAAAAAAGGTTCAAGAGTTAACAGATAACTACACAGATAAGATCGATGAATATATACAGGAAAAAGAAAAAGAGATTATGGAGTTATAATTAAATATGATAGAAGTTGTAGGCTATTCTCTAGATGAAGCTATAAATAAGATACGTAAATATAATCCAAATATAAGGTATAACGTAGTAGTATATACTGCCCCTTATTGTAATTGTGAATATGATAGTACAATATGGGATAAAAGAATTATAAGACAAAGGTATGTGGATTATGATACCATGGAATTGACAGTATCGTATTTTAAAAAGTCATAGCCTAGGGCTATAAGGGAAGCCCCTCATAAAAATGGAACTTGTGTTTTGCTTATGAGCTAAATTATCTTTACAGCCGACTAGGGATGAGTATTGATACTCATCCCTAGCGTTTGTAATAACAGATAATATTAATTATATAAGAATAATTAAAAAGATAACACTATTAAGATTGTTTGATTTTGAATTCTATTAATTATAATATAAATGGATATTAACAATACTGATTAACTTATCCACGTCATAGATGAATTTAAATAAGTATAGTACAAAATTTAAAGAAAGAGGTTCTTGCAAACTCATGAATCTAAGGAATATCTTCACATTTACAAACAAAACTAAAAGGCTTGCAAAAGAAGTAAAAAAAAGGCCTCTACCACAACACATAGCCATAATTATGGATGGAAATGGTAGATGGGCACAACAAAAAGAACTTCCCCGGGAAGTAGGACACAGATATGGTAGTGAAGCGCTAAAGGATATCGTAGAAATAAGTGTTAAAATAGGTATTCAGTATTTAACTCTATTTGCTTTCTCTACCGAGAATTGGAACAGGCCAGATAAAGAGATAGAAGCTCTTATGGATTTAATGATAGAATATTTGCAAAAAGAGTTAGACGATTTAGTTGATAACAATATAAAACTCACTGTATTAGGTGATATAAAGAAGTTTCCCATTCATGTACAAGAGGAAATCAATTATGCGCTTGATAGAACCCAAGGTAATAATGGCTTAAAACTCAATATTGCTTTAAACTATGGTGGCCGATGTGATATAGTTAGGGCTACAAAAAATATAGTTAAGGATATTCAATCAGGTCTTTTAAGCATTGATGACATAGATGAAGAAATGTTTAGTGAATATCTATATACAAAAACTATGCCCGATCCTGACTTGCTTATTCGCACAAGTGGAGAATATAGAATAAGTAACTTTTTACTATATCAATTGGCATATACTGAGCTTTGGTTCAGCAAGCCTAAATTACTTTGGCCGGATTTCAGCCAAAGAGATTTTTTACGAGCAATACTAGATTATCAAGCAAGAGAACGAAGATTTGGTGGACTTAAATAAACAGTAGGAAGGATGAACGGCGATATGTTAAAAAAAAGGATAATAACTGCTATATTTATTGTAGTTTATATCGGGTTAATGATATACTTTGGTGGTTGGTTCTACAATTTGTCTGTACTAATTTTTGCTTTTATTGGCATGCATGAAATATATGCTGCGCTTCACAAAGGTGGATATAATCCTGTTACAACTATTGGATATCTGTTTATACTGATATTTTACTTTTTTCTAAGGAGCGAAAAAGACTTAGGTGGGATATTGACCATAATCTTGGCAACTATAACTAGCCTTTCAATTCCTGTATTCAATCCAAAAGTATCGCCTTTGGATTCAGCTTTGACAATCTTAAGTTTTATATATCCAGGAATAATATCCCTATGTCTAATATTTCTTAAAAGTAATTGTGAGTTATATGGCAATTATCTTGTTATACTTACATTTTTAACAACATGGGCCAGTGATACCTTTGCCTACCTCATTGGTTCAAAGTTTGGAAAGATTAAACTTAATCCTGCTATTAGTCCTAAAAAGACAATAGAGGGTAGTATAGGAGGATTGGTAGGAAGCACAGTTGCAGGACTTATAATTGGTCTTTTTTATAACAACTACTTTAGTATAGATCTTGCCTTAATTCATTATACTATTATAGGGTTGTTGGCTGGCATATTTGGCCAATTAGGCGATTTAACTGCTTCTTGTATCAAAAGGTTCTGTAATGTCAAAGATTTTGGGAAAATCCTCCCGGGGCATGGTGGAATTATGGATAGATTTGATAGTATACTGTTTACATTGCCGATTGTTTTTACATATTATTTTTTATTTCTTACTTGAGAGGTGTATTATGTATAAAAAAGTAGCAATATTAGGTTCAACTGGTTCTATAGGAACTCAGGCATTAGATATTATCTCAAAATCTAACTCTTTCAAAGTTGAGGCCTTATCTGCCCATACTAATACAGAATTACTTGCTGAGCAGGTAAGAATTTTTAAGCCAGAATATATAACCATAACTAATAGAGAAAGCTATAAAGACTTTATTAGTCAAGATATACATGATGTAAAAGTCTATGAAAGCACTAAAGGATTAAAAGAAATGATAAGTGCAATAGATGTAGATATTGTACTGATAGCAATTGTGGGAATTGCTGCCCTTGAAGTGACATATTATGCACTGTCGCAAGGCATCGATGTAGCTCTTGCCAATAAGGAATCTATCGTAGCAGGAGGAGAACTTGTAACATCAATTGCACAAAAAACAGGGGCCAGGATATTGCCCGTAGATAGTGAACATTCAGCTATATTCCAATGTCTGCAAGGATGTAATGACAAACAAGAAACAGAAAATATATATCTAACTGCCTCAGGTGGCCCGTTTAGAGATTATAGTGCCTCTGAATTGGAAGAGGTAACCGCTGCCGAAGCCTTAAAACATCCTAATTGGGATATGGGAGATAAAGTAACGATCGATAGTTCAACACTTATGAACAAAGGGTTAGAAGTTATAGAAGCAAAGTGGCTATTTGATGTTGATTTAGATAAAATAAAGGTAATAATTCATCCACAAAGTATTGTGCATTCAATGGTAGAATTTATAGATGGTTCCTTCATCGCCAATATGGCCGTTCCCGATATGCGTATACCTATAATATACGCCCTTAGCTACCCTAAACGTGTACCCACTGACATTAAGTTAAATCCATATGATATGGCGGAGTTAACATTCGAACGTCCTGACTTTAGACGTTTCCCATGTCTTCAACTCGCCTATGAGGCTGCTAAAATAGGAGGAACAATGCCCACAGCTCTAAATGCAGCAAATGAAGTGGCTGTACAAAAATTTCTTGCGGGCAGTATAGAGTTTACAGATATACCTAAAATAATAGAGAGGGCTATGAACTTCCACTTAAATGATATTATCTTTAACCCATCAATTCAAAACATACTAAATATTGATAGAACTTTAAAGGAGATGCTAATTTAGAATAAAGGATGGTGTACAAATATTGAAAATTATTATAGCCTTAATCTTTCTAAGTATAATAATTATGATACATGAACTAGGACATTTCTTAACAGGAAAGATGGTTGGAATATATGCGGAAGAATTCTCCATAGGAATGGGACCTAGACTACTAAAATATGAGGGAAAAGAAACTGTGTATTCATTGAGGGCTCTGCCAATAGGTGGTTATGTAAAGTTTTTGGGCGAAGATGATAGCTGTAACAATCCAAGGGCCTTTAATAATGTAGCAGTATGGAAGAGATTCTTAGTGGTCGCATCCGGTGCTCTCATGAATTTTTTATTTGCTATAGTATTGTTATCTATACTGTTTTCTACACATGGCATATACGTGCCGTTACCTACTATAGCAAATGTAGAAAAAGATAGTCCTGCTCACATTGCTGGCATAGAAAAAGATGACGAAATTGTGTCAATTGATAACATAGATATAACTAATATGGATGTGGAAGATGCAGTTGTAACCATAAGAGATGTCTTAAATGAAAAAGGGTCTAAACCAGTAGATATAAAAGTACTCAGACAAGGGGAGCAACATTCTTTCAATATAATCCCCCGATATAATGAAGATGCTCAACGCTATATAATTGGCATTGAATTTGGATACGAACGTAAAAAACTTGGTGCTGGACATTCGTTTATAACCGCAATTTCCCAAACAGGGAAGATATTAGTTTTAATGTTAAAATCTCTTGGGAGTCTCATATTTAAACATGAGGGAGTAGGCGATGTTATGGGACCAGTAGGTATAGTTGGTGAAATTGGGAAGGCTGCCGAAGCAGGTGCCGAACAGTTAATGACACTAGGTATCATAATTAGTCTAAATCTAGGCATACTAAACCTGATACCATTTCCAGCGCTAGATGGTGGAAGACTATTATTTCTGATAATTGAAAGTATAAGGGGAAAACCTATGAACAGGGAAAAAGAAGGACTTATAAATCTAGTAGGATTTGCTCTCCTACTTTTGCTAATGATAGTGGTGACATTTAAAGATATTACTGGATGACATAGGAGGTCAAATATGGAGAGGAGAAACACTAGAGTCGTAGACGTAGGTAAGATCAAAATAGGTGGCAATAATCCTATATCTATACAATCTATGACAAATACTGATACTAAGAACATAGAAAGCACATTAAAACAGATAATAGAGTTAGAACGGGCTGGTTGTGATATTGTAAGATTAGCTATATATGATGAAAAATGTATTGATACAATAGGAGTGATAAAAAGATACACTGACATCCCCTTAGTTGCCGATATTCACTTCAATTATAGATTAGCAATCCAATCTATTGAAGCAGGAATCGATAAACTGCGTATAAATCCTGGAAATATTGGTTCTGTTCAAAATGTTAAAGAAATAATAAATGTAGCAAAAGAGAGAAATATCCCCATACGCATTGGAGTAAATAGTGGCTCTCTCGACAAAGAGATGCTCATAAAATATGGTAATACGCCGAAAGCACTTGGAGAAAGTGCATTAGAACATGTACGAATTTTAGAAAAACTAGGTTATGAGGAGATAGTAATTTCTCTAAAATCATCGAATGTCTTGAAAACTATTGAAGCCTACAAATATATAGCAGACCATGTAGATTATCCACTGCATATTGGGATTACCGAGGCAGGTACTTTATTTGAAGGTACTGTGAAATCTTCAATAGGTATAGGTTATCTTCTTACTGAGGGAATAGGTGACACTATGAGAGTCTCACTTACAGACTCACCATTAAAAGAAGTAGAAGTTGGAATGGCTATATTGAAATCGCTTGGGCTAAGGAGGAGAGGAATAGAAATAATTTCTTGTCCTACCTGTGGTAGGTGCAATGTTGACATATTGTCTATAGCTAATGAGGTTCGCGAAAAGACAAAGCATATAGATTACCCTTTAAAAATAGCGGTCATGGGTTGTGTAGTAAATGGGCCAGGTGAAGCCAAAGATGCTGATTTAGGTATAGCAGGGGGAAGGGGAAAGGTAGCGTTATTTAAAAAAGGAGAAATAATTGGAACATATCCTAAGGAGAGAGCTGTTGAACTGCTTTTATCAAGCATTCAGGAGTTGATTGATAAGCATGAACGTTACCACAATCATCCCAGCCTACAATGAGGAACACCATATAGGAGAAGTACTATCTGCAGTATGTTCCGTAGATACAATCGATGAGATAATTGTAGTTAGCGATGGTTCTACAGATGATACGGCAAATGCTGCAAGAGACTTTAAAGTAAAAGTGATTGAACTTGATCGTAATTATGGCAAGGGATTTGCCATGAAGATTGGGTTTTGCAACGCCCATTGCCCTATTATTCTTTTTTTAGATGCTGATTTAAAAGGTATTCAATCGTACCACATTGAAAGTCTTATAATTCCGGTACAACTAGATATAGTCGATATGACTTTGGGAGTATTCAGCAGTGGTCGTGGTGCCACTGACCTTGCACAGAAGATAACACCTTTTTTAACCGGACAAAGAGCGATTAAGAAATGTATATTAGATGATATAAAAGAAAGTAACTGGCCTGGTGGATTTGGTATTGAACTTATGCTTACAAAGCAGGCAAATGCAAATAAACTTAGAATTCTAAAAGTTCCACTAGATCATGTTAGCCATGTCATGAAAGAAGAAAAGATGGGACTTACAAAGGGTATAATGGCAAGACTTAAAATGTATTGGGAAATTGCAAAAGAACTAAATAAATCCTAATTACAAGATAGTGACCATGGTCACTATCTTGTAATTGAACATGCAGGGGAGTGTGTTTTAGTCAATATGATAAATGCAAAAAAAAATAATAACTCACTACATAATCTGCTAGATGACGATTCAAAAAAACTTCTTACTGATATGACATTTGATAAAACTATCGTATATAAAAATGACAAAAAATGGGTATTGCATTTTAGTAGCGATAGATATATACAACGCTCATCGCTAAGACACATGGAAAATCGTATGAAGAGCCAAATTAATATTGTCAATGATATAGTAATAAATATATCCTATCCATTAGATGAACAATTCTTCATGACAAACTACAATTTAATTTGGAAGGATATAAGCGCTAAGCTGCAAGAAGACATGCCCTCATGTATTCCATGGATAGATAAATGTGAAAGTAATTTTAGTAATGATACGATTAATATATTTACAGATGATCATATTGGATACAAATTTCTAAAAATGAAAAATATTGACCAGTATATATACCAGAATGTAGAAAAAATGTTTAATAGATCTATACCTGTAAAAATCAATTTTATTGGTAAGAAAAACGAAAATTTTTGTGAAGAATTTCTTATAGAACGAGAAAATGAAGTAAAAGAAATAGTTCAAAATTATACAAAAGGTATACCAAACTCCCTATCTAAAACTCATAACCATTCAACTGTATCTAGTAATATAATTTGGGGAAAGGGTTTTAAGGATCTGCCTATAGCTATATCAAGCTTAAAAGAAGAGAGTGGAAAGGTTACTATAGAAGGTGTTATTTTCGATATAGATATACGTGAGACTAGAAGTGGAAAATATATATTTAGCCTATATATAACTGACTATACAAATTCTATTATTGCCAAATTATTTAGTAGTAAGGAGAAATCTAAACTCTTATTCAATAGGCTCGAAATAGGTAATTATGTGAGGGTTAAAGGGGAATGTATATTTGATAGTTATCAAAGAGAATTGGTCATAATGATAGATAGTATAATGGAGGCAGTGAAACAGGATAGGCTAGATGAATCAGAGCAAAAGAGGGTTGAACTTCACCTTCATACCCATATGAGCTCAATGGATGGCATAACATCTACAAAGGCACTTGTTCAAAGGGCTGCCCAGTGGGGGCACCGTGCAATTGCCATTACAGATCACGGTGTAGTACAGGCTTTTCCCGAAGCCTACGAAGCAGGTAAAAAAAACAATATCAAAATTTTATATGGTGTAGAAGGATACCTTGTAGATGACTGTAAAGCCATAGTAACAAATAGTAATGAACAAGGATTTGATCAGACATTCATAGTCCTTGATATAGAAACCACAGGACTGGATGCCAAAAAAGACAAAATCACTGAAATTGGTGCTGTAAAAATACGAAACAAAGATATTGTTGATAGCTTCCACTCTTTTGTCAATCCTGGCATTCCTATTCCCGAAAAGATTATAAAACTTACTGGAATAACTGATAAAATGGTCGCTAATGCTCCAACAATAGATAGGGTATTGATAGAATTCGAAGAATTTATAGAAGATGCAGTGCTTGTTGCCCACAATGCTTCCTTTGATTTAAGTTTTATAAAACATAACGGGAAAAAAGTAAATATGGAACTTAAAAACCCAATACTTGATACTTTAGCCCTCTCTAAAGGTTTATTGAAAGAATTAAAGAGACATAAACTAGATATAGTGGCTAAGCATTTAGGGGTAAATTTAGACAACCATCATAGAGCTTTGGATGATGCTAGAGCAACAGGTGAAATATTGCTAAAATTAATAGAAATAATGGAAGATATGAACATAAATACATTGAATGAAATCAATACTAAAATCTCCGCTAATGTTGACCTGAAAAAGCTACCTAATAATCATGTAATTTTATTTGCTCAAACCCAAGAAGGCCTAGGAAATCTCTATAGACTTATTTCCAAGTCCCATATGGATTTCTTCTACAGACGACCTAGAATACCCAAAAGTTTACTTGCTAAATATAGAGATGGTATTATAGTTGGTAGCGCGTGTGAAGCAGGAGAACTTTTTAAAGCAATATTGAACGGAGAAAGCGAAGCTATCGTTGAAGAAATTGTTAAATTTTATGATTATCTAGAGATTCAACCCATTGCAAACAATGAATTTCATATAAGAGAAGGTCATGTAAAAAATGAAGAGGAACTCAAAGACATAAACCGAAAAATAGTACAACTAGGAACACAATTTAATAAACCAGTTGTCGCCACTGGAGATGTACATTTTCTCGACCCCCATGATGAATATTTTAGACGTATTCTGATGCATGGACAAGGTTTTAACGATGCTGACAACCAAGCTCCATTATATCTAAAGACAACTGAAGAGATGCTAGAAGAATTCGCATATTTAGGCGAAAAAAAGTGTAGAGAAGTAGTCATTGATAATACTAACCTAGTTGCAGATATGATAGATGATATAAAACCTTTTCCAGATGGTTTATATCCACCAGATATTCCTGGTGCTGATGAAGAAATAAAAACCATGGCAATACAAAAAGCAAAACTTATATATGGAGATAAACTTCCGCAAATTGTTTTAAAACGACTTGAAAAAGAGCTAAATTCAATAATTGATAATGGTTATGCTGTATTATATTTGATTGCCCATAAATTAGTTAAAAAGTCTTTAGATGATGGATATCTTGTAGGTTCTCGGGGATCTGTTGGTTCTTCTTTTGTGGCTACCATGACAGATATTACAGAAGTAAATCCTTTACCTCCGCACTATATATGTCCTAATTGCAAATATTCAGATTTTGAAATTGATATTACTGAATACGGCTGTGGTGCTGATCTACCCGATAAAAGATGTCCGAAATGCAATGAAGCCTATATAAAAGATGGCTTCGATATCCCCTTTGAAGTCTTTCTTGGATTTAAGGGCGATAAAGTTCCTGATATAGATCTTAACTTTTCAGGAGAATACCAGCCAGTAGCGCATAGATATACAGAAGAACTATTTGGGGAAGGTCAGGTATTTAGGGCTGGTACCATAGGTACAATAGCTGAAAAAACTGCATTTGGATTTATAAAAAAGTACCTTGATGAAAAGGATATGTATGCAAATAGCGCTGAAATCAAAAGATTAGTCACAGGATGTTCGGGTGTAAAAAGAACAACTGGTCAACATCCAGGTGGTGTAATGGTAGTACCTAAGGGAAATAATATACATGAATTTACACCTATTCAACATCCTGCTGATTCGAAAAATTCTGGAATTATCACAACCCACTTTGACTATCATTCAATAAGCGATATACTAGTAAAATTAGATATATTAGGACACGACGATCCTACAGTAATAAGAATGTTAGAAGATATCACTAGTATAGATGCAACCAATATTCCGTTGGATGATGCAGCTACAATGGCTATATTTTCGAGTACTAAATCTCTAGGATTGGCGCCGGAACAGATAGGAAGTGAAGTGGGTACATATGGTGTTCCTGAATTTGGCACAAAATTTGTACGTCAAATGCTTATTGACACAAGGCCAACCACATTTGCTGAATTGATCAGAATAAGTGGTCTATCTCATGGGACCGATGTATGGCTAAATAATGCTCAACTTTTGATAAAAAATGGGGTTGCTGAACTTTCAGAGGTAATATGCACAAGAGATGATATAATGATATACTTGATGCATAAGGGATTAGAACCCACAGATGCTTTTAAAATAATGGAAAGGGTAAGAAAGGGCAGAGGACTGACTGAGGAGCAAGAAGATAAGATGCTAAAACATGATGTGCCCAATTGGTTCATAGACTCATGTAAGAAAATAAAATACATGTTTCCCAAAGCCCATGCAGCAGCCTATGTACTAATGGCCTTCCGAATAGCATATTTTAAAGTACATTATCCTGAGGCATTCTATGCTACCTACTTTACAGTAAAAGCAGATGATTTCGATATTGCTACTATATTAAAAGGTGAAGATGCTATTCGTAGCAAAATACAAGAATTAGAGTCTAAGGGAAATAATCTTACCGCAAAGGAAAAAGGGTTAATCACAGTTTTAGAAGTTTCGCTAGAGATGGTCTGTAGGGGAATAAACATATTACCTGTAGATCTCTATAAGTCAGATGCTATGAAATTTAAGCTTACAGGACAAGATAGCATTTTACCACCTTTAAATGCGCTCCAAGGGATAGGCATCAATGCAGCAAAAAACATTGTATTAGCGAGGGAAGAGAACCCATTTATATCTGTCGAAGATCTTAAAAACAGGGCAAAAGTTTCTAAATCGGTAATAGATATATTGAGGGAAAATGGGGCATTAGAGGGAATACCAGAGACAAGTCAAATATCCTTGTTTTGACTTGTCTGGAATCCTTAGACTGTATTAATTTTTTATTCTTGCATTTGTTGATATAAAATGCTATACTGTTATGTGGCTAATATCAACCATATTTTCGCTAATTAGTACAGAGTGGGGCGACCCACTCTTTCCAATTATATAAGCTAAAATATTTCTGAAGGAGCATGAAAATGGCTAGAGGTAGTACAGAAAAGATAGCTGAAAAGCTAGCAATGCCGATAGTTGAGCAGCTAAACTTTGAATTGGTAGATGTTGAATATAAAAAAGAAGGTGCTAATTGGGTTTTACGATATTATATAGATAAACCAGGAGGAATAAATCTCGATGACTGCCAAATGTTTAGTGAGAAAATAAGTGAAGTTTTAGACAAAGAAGACCCAATATCACAAGGCTATTATTTGGAAGTCTCGTCTCCAGGACTGGATAGACCTTTAAAGAAACCATCGGATTTTGAACGTTTTAGAGGCCGAAACGTTGAATTAAGATTATATAAGGCTAAGAACAATAGGAAAAAATATATAGGCGAATTAGTTGGTCTACAAGGAAACAAGATCATTATTAAAGTAGATGATAAAATACTGGAATTTGATAGTGAAGAAGTTTCTATAGTCAGGCTTGTAATAGAGATATAAAACATAAAAAATCACTTGTTATTGGGTTTTAAGGAGGACTAAAAATGAACGGGGAATTTTTAGGAGCAATCAACCAGATTAGCAGTGAAAAGGGAATTGATAAAGATGTGCTTCTAGAAGCGATAGAAGCTGCATTGGTATCGGCATATAAAAAGAACTTTGGTACAGCACAAAATGTTAGAGTAAATATTGATAGAGTAACTGGTGCTGTGAAGGTATATGCTTTAAGAAAGGTAGTAGAACAACCAAAAGATGAATTTCTAGAGATAGGCCTAGAAGAGGCACATGAGCTTGATAAAAATTACAAGCTTGATGATGTTGTAGAACAAGAAGTAACTCCCAAGGAGTTCGGACGAATAGCAGCTCAAAATGCCAAACAGGTCGTGGTTCAACGCATTAGAGAAGCGGAACGATTATCCATATATGAAAAGTTTTTAGCTAAGGAACACGAAATTGTAACTGGAATTGTACAGCGCGTAGAAAAAAGGAATGTCTTTGTAGATCTAAACAAAACCGAAGGATTGCTTCCTGCATCTGAACAAATGGCAAACGAAAGATATAATGTAAATGATCGCATAAAAGTATATATAACAGATGTAAGGAAAACTACAAAGGGCCCACAAATCACCCTATCACGTACCCATCCGAATCTTGTTAAAAGGCTATTTGAAATGGAAGTACCCGAAATTATGCAGGGTGATGTAATTATAAAAAACATAGCAAGAGAAGCTGGTTCCCGGACAAAAATCGCAGTACATGCTCCTGATGACAGAATCGACTGTGTAGGAGCTTGTGTAGGCCAACGGGGCATTAGAGTTCAGCAGGTAGTAGATGAATTGAGTGGGGAAAAAATTGATATTGTCAAATGGAGTAGTGAACCTGACGAATATATATCCAATGCATTGAGCCCTGCAAAAGTTTTAAGTGTATATACTTCTACAGACGAACAGAGTGCCCAAGTTATCGTTCCCGATAACCAATTGTCGCTTGCCATAGGCAAGGAGGGCCAAAATGCTAGATTGGCAGCTAAACTTACTGGCTGGAAAATTGATATAAAAAGTGAATCACAGATATAAACCGTATCTAATATTCACTCTATAAGCACTTATAAGGAGGGAATACCATGAAAAGGCGAAAAACACCTTTGCGAATGTGTATATCATGCAGAGAAATGAAACCTAAGCAGAACTTAATTAGAGTTGTTAAAAACACGGAGGGCGATATCAATATAGACATAAGTGGGAAGGTACCTGGACGAGGTGCCTATATATGTCACAATCCACTATGTTTGAAAAATGCAGAAAAACATAATCTATTTGAAAATACCTTCCATCAAAAAATAGATAGAGATATCTACCATCGTCTAGCAGGTATTCTAACCGAGGGTGATGAAGATATATAATCGTATATACAATACATTGGGAATATGTCGAAAAGCTGGAAAATTAGTGCTAGGAACCGCAGCAGTAGAAAAATCTATACTTACACAAAAAGCTAAATTGGTGGTTTTGAGCTCTAGCGTATCACAAAGAACACTAAAGAAATATCAGACTCTATGTGATGATAAGAACATAGATATACTTATAATAGATGACAATAATTGCCTAGGTAAAAGTATAGGGAGAGATGGTATAAAAATAATGGCTATAACGGATCATAACTTCAAAAAGATGGTATATGAAAGTTATAATGATAAATCAGGGGGTGAGTTATGAATGTCAACAGAAATTAATGTCTACTCTACGACAAAGAAGGTTGATGAAAACTCAAGGGAATTGAAACGTAATATAGACGTTCTAAAACGAGATGTGGATAGACATATGAAGACACTCAATAGTTTGAAGCAAACAATTAAAAGTAAAGATGCCCAACAAGTTGACAAGCAAAAAGCTCAAAGCAATAAAAAAGAACGGAAAAAGGATTTTGATATGAATAGAAAACAACAAAACAATATAGATGCAAAAAAGCGCAAAAAACATTC
>CALKWW010000036.1 GCA_938003945.1 uncultured Bacillota bacterium
GTGGAATATGGAGTTATGCAAACGCCTGCTTTGGTGATAGATGAGCAGGTTAAAATAGCGGGAAAAGTTTCAACAGTGGAAGAAATAAAGAAGTATTTATAAGAAATAAAGAAGTATGTATGAAGTATGTATAATGAAAGTCTATATCTACATCTTTTTTAAATCCTCAGGTATTGTTGCCCGAGGATTTAGAGGAGAAAATATTCATGGATTGTTGTCAGCCTTGTCAGTCACAGAGCAATAACTGTCTGTGTGACACGAAATGTTACAGAGTCAAAAGATATCAGGAGAGAGGACTGGCAACTTTACAGATGAGAGAAAATAAATGGACTTCAGTACTATTCGCAAAATAACAGTTTTATGCATAGTACTGAAATAAAAACGCTTAGTGGCATTATTTTAGTTACTCCAATGCTAATTTGAGTTTTTGCTAGTATTATCTTTGATAGCCTTTTTAGCTAATTCATCACAGCGATTATTCTTTTCATCATCGCTATGTCCTTTTACTTTTATCCACTGTACTTTATGTTTATTGGATAGTCCTATTAATCGTTTCCATAGATCTTGATTTTGAACAGGATTTTTTGATGATGTTTGCCAGTTGTTAACCTGCCATTTATCTATCCAGCCCTTTTGGAAGGCGTTGTATACATATGCACTATCGGTATGGAGTTGGACGCTACAAGGCTCTTTTAGGGCTTCTAGTGCCTTTATAGGTGCCATCAATTCCATTCTATTATTAGTGGTATCATCTTCAAATCCATATAGTTCTTTTTCCACGCCTTTATAAGATAAAATTGAAGCCCAGCCTCCAGGTCCTGGATTTCCACTACATGCTCCATCTGTATATATTATAACTTCTTTCACTTTGATAGCTCCTCTCCCTTTTGTGCACATACTTTTACAGCTTCAATGATAGATGCCCTAAAGTTTTGTTTTTCCAATGTATAGACCGCATCTATAGTGGTTCCTCCAGGCGAACAGACCATATCTTTAAGCTCACTTGGGTGGATTTTGGTCTCCCTATACATCTTAGCTGAACCTATTAAAGTTTGAGTTGCCATGCGATATGCTTGTTTCCTTGATAATCCCATCATCACGCCACCGTCAGCTAGTGCCTCTATAAACATAAAAACGTAAGCAGGACCACTTCCACTAACCCCTATGACAGCATTTATAAGATTTTCATCCACTATTTCTATCTGCCCAAGGCATGACAATAGCTCCTTCACGTGTCGGAATATCTTATCGTCTATATTTTCATTTGGGCAGATTGCTATGACTCCCTCCCCTATTATTGCGGGTGTATTAGGCATTATTCTTATAATATTACTTTCTTTACCTAGAGTATTATGTATATAACTAGTAGATATACCTGCAGCTATAGATATTAATATATGATTGTCTGTAACAGCATTTTTTATCTCATTTAGTATTATTGGATAGATATTAGGCTTTACCGCGAGAAATATAATATCGGCCATTTCAAGCACATCTATATTACTAGTTACCACTGTAATATTGTATTCTTTTGAAATTTTATTGAGTTTTTCACTATCTATATCATATGCATATACATATTTGCTATTAACTCCATTTTCAATGAAGCCTTTTATAATAGCCGTTGCCATGTTTCCTGTACCTATAAACCCGACTTTATCCAGACTAGAAGACATATAAAGTTCCTCCTCTTCATATTTTATGGATATATTTTGGTTATTCACAAAGATATGTTATATTCCAATATCTTATTTTATATATCAAATAGGATTATAGTATAAATTTAGTCATATATCAATGGTATATTGAGTTAAACTATAATAATATTAAAATTACATGGTATTTAGGCATTTAGTTTCAAATTTTGAATATTGACATATAATGCGTTCATTTTGTAGCATATGAATCATTGCTTTTATATTAGGTGGTGCAGTATTATTAAGCAGATTACTTCACATAACAGGTCGGAAAACATTGTTGGCCAAATGGCGATAGTTATTCAATCTTCTATATTTACCTGTATGATTTTAGCATTATTCTTATTGAATTGATAATTTTTGGACGATTAAGGCTTGACATATGTTCAGTTTTATTTTATAATACTAATTGTCGCAAAGGGGAGTAGCTCAATTGGTAGAGTAGTGGTCTCCAAAACCATTGGTTGCGGGTTCGATTCCTGTCTCCCCTGCCAAAAATGTGAATGGATTTTCCATTCACATTTTTATTTTTGTCTATATCTCACCCATAAACCTATATTGTGACTAGTTTTCAATAGATTATTGTAATTTAGATACAAATGTTGCTATACGTTCTGTTCCTCTATTGATATTTTCGATCGATGTAGCGTATGACAATCTCAAATATCCTTCTGCTCCGAAAGCAATTCCCGGAACAGCAGCTACCATCTGGTCGTCTAGTAGAGCATCACAAAATGATAGCGAATCTTTGATTATCAGATTTTTGTACTTTTTGCCCAATACGTCTTTTATATTTACCATTATATAAAATGCACCTTTAGGTATATTACAAGATAATCCTGGGATATTATTAATTTGCTTCACTAGCACTTTCCTTCTAGTATTAAATGTATCTACTGCATCATTGACAGCTTGTTCAGTGTGTTCTAAAGCAGCTACACTTGCATATTGAGCTATTGAATTGGCATTAGACGTAGAGTGACTCTGTATATTCTTCATAACTGTGATTATCTCTTCTGTTGCCGCAGCATATCCAATTCTCCATCCGGTCATGGCATATGTCTTAGACATACCATTTATTACAATGCTTAGATTTTTAATATCATCTCCCAACGAAGCAATGCTTACATGCTTTTCGCCATCATATATTAATTTTTCATATATTTCATCTGATATGACAAAAATATTATTTTCTACTGCAATTTCAGCAATTTGACTTAAAAGTTCTTTGGAATATACGCATCCAGTTGGATTACCAGGACTATTTATTATTATAGCCTTTGTCCTATCATTTATTAATGTTTTTAATTTTTCTATTTCAATAGCAAAATTGTTTTCTTCTTTTGTCTCTAGAAAAACAGATTCTCCCCCACCTAGTCTAACTATTTCTGGGTAACTTACCCAATAAGGTGATGGTATTATCACTTCATCTCCTGGGTTTAAAATTGCCTGGAGTGCATTATAAATAGAGTGCTTAGCACCATTGGACACCAATATCTGATTGGGATTATATATTAGTTCATTATCGTTTTGTAGTTTTTTGCATATGGCCTTTCTAAGTTCCAATATTCCTGACACAGGCGTATATCGTGTATGGTGATTATCTAGTGCTTCTTTTGCTGCTTCAATTATTACATTCGGTGTATTAAAATCGGGTTCACCAGCACCAAATCCTACAACATCGCAACCCTCTGCCTTCATTTCCTTTGCTTTTGTATCTATTTCTAAAGTAATAGAACTCTTGATTTCTAATGCTTTCCTCGATAATTCCACTTTTACCCAACTCCCTATTATGAAATTTAAAACTGTATAACAATCATTTGATGATAATTATACCACATACTAGTGCTACAATCTATTATTTATTTGTAATTTTTTTAGCTTTAAAAGTTCCACGTATTTGTAAGGGAGGTGTATGTTCCCCATTGATGGAATATTATTTATAAACTCATCGTGAAAGTCACTTCCGCCCGTTATCAATAGACGATTTTGTTGGCAGATATCTATAAATTTCTTCTTTTGCTTAGCAGTATGCTTAGGATAATATACTTCCATTCCCTCTATGCCCATTTTTACTATTTGTTCGACTATATCCATATTTGCAATTAAACCAGGATGAGCTAATACAGGTATACCTCCGTATTCTTTTATTAGTTCAATACATTCCTGAGGTGACAAACTTTTCCTAGGGACATATGCGGGACATGTATTTCCAATATATATGTCGAAGGCTTCTGCTAAATTCTGAACAATTTCCATTTCAATTAAGACTCTGCCTATATGTGGTCTAGATATAGCGGCATTACCCGCAATCTTCTCTATATGTTTCATATCTATATCTATATTATAAATAGATTTTAAATTAGAGACCATTTTTTTCGCCCTTAGATTCCTTTCTTCTTGTAAAATATTCAATTTTGCTTGGAGAGATGATCTCATATAATTTATATAATACCCTAATATATGAACTTCATAGTTACCTATATGGGAGCTTAATTCAATACCTGGTATGATATGGAGTCCTACCTTTGAACCTTCTTTGATTGCAGTGTCTAGTCCGTTTATTGTGTCATGATCCGTTATAGCTATGGTAGCAAGAGATATTCTTTTTGCCCATCTTACTATCTCTTCAGGGGGTAATATGCCATCAGATGCTGTTGTATGTATATGCAAATCTGCATATTTCATTCATGCCACCACCTATCTATGAAAATTATTTTAGACTAAATATAAATTGTGACCATAAGAGTTTTAAATATTCGTTTAATTTTTTGTAAAAATAACGAGAAGTGGGAATTCAATATTGACAGAAGAAAATGACCCACCTATTAAAGGCGAGTCATTCCCCCTTAAATATGTCATTATTATCGAGGTTCTACAATTATTCTGATAGCCGTCCGCTCTTCATCATCGATCATTATATCTGTGAAGGCAGGTATGCATACTAAATCGAGTCCACTAGGTGCAACAAATCCCCTCGCTATGGCTACTGCTTTTACAGCTTGGTTTATTGCACCTGCACCAATTGCTTGCATTTCAGCAGTACCACATTCCCTTAATACACCTGCTAATGCTCCTGCTACAGAATTTGGGTTAGATGTAGATGCTACTTTTAATATGTCCATAGATAAAAATCCCCCTCGTCTTATTACAGTTTGTTTTGTATTATGGCCAGCAATTCCAAAATATTATTAGGATTTGCTAAGCCCTTGCTAAATTTAATTAAAGTAAGACATCTTATGAAAATATGTTATATTTTACCCCCATGGTATTATATTCTACATAAGTTTCGCCAATTCCTTTATTTTTTTATATTTATATAGTCATCTCTTTTCATGCAGGTGTATATTCATATAAAAATTTTAACTGTTTATAGAGTTGCTTTCATTACTCTAAGCATATTGCCATGACATATCTTAAAAATATGTTCTTCCTTATAGTTTAATTTGAGAAGTTCTTCTATAATTTTTGGGAAACTCTCCGAGCCATGTATACCACTTGGCACTCTGTCTATTCCATCAAAATCAGAACCAAACCCGATATAATCTATACCTACAAGGCCTGCAATATATTCAATATGCCGTATTATATCAATTATATTTGCAGTTCTGTCATTTGACAAAAAAGGTGGATTAAAATTTATACCTACTATTCCCTCTTTTTTAGCAATACCCTCTAGTTGCCTGTCGTCAAGATTTCGTATATTATTACATTTAGCACGTGCATTGGAATGTGATGCTATTATAGGTCTGTCAGATAGTTCATACACATCCCAAAATCCCCTATATGATATGTGGGATACATCTATTATCATGCCCAAATCATTCATAGTTTGTACAACTTCTTTGCCAAATGTGGTGAGACCACTATCGGTATCGTCTGTATTACAAATGCCAGAGGAAATTTCATTTGTATAATTCCATGTAAGGGCCATGGCCCTCACACCTAACTCGTATAACTTTTTGAGATTTTTTAATTCCCCCTCTAAAATATCACCACCTTCAATTGTGAGCATACAGCCAATTTTTTCGGATTTTAAGGCATTCAGGGCATCTTTATATGTGAGGATTGGATAAAAAGTATCTTTATGTGTTTCTAGCATTTTATGATAACATTCTATAATATTTAAACCATTCTTCAGACATGAACTCAATCTATATTTAGGATCTATCCATACGGCAAAAAATTGTATGCCAACATTACCTGTCTTTAATTTTCTAATGCTTACATGATTGGAAGTATTAGATAGATCTACTTTTTTATCTGCCATCAGACTTAAAGTATCACAATGTGCGTCAATTATTCTATAATTCAACATAGCTCCTCCTCATATATTTTAAAATATTGTTTGCAAAAAAAACCTACCTTATCATAGGTAGGTCATTTTTACCGAGGCTCTACGATTATACGTATCGCCGTTCTTTCGTCCCCGTCAATCATAATGTCAGTAAATGCTGGTATACATATTAGGTCAATTCCTCCGGGAGCGACAAACCCTCTTGCGATAGCTACTGCTTTTATAGCTTGGTTTATTGCACCGGCACCAATTGCTTGCATTTCAGCAGCCCCACGCTCTCTTAAGACTCCTGCTAATGCTCCTGCAACGGAGTTTGGATTAGATTTAGCTGATACTTTTAATACTTCCATGATTTATCCCCCTCGTCATCATATAGTTGGATTATTTTTCAGTCTTTCTTTAATGTTATATTCTACATAATTTCCATAAATCCTCTTTTTACATGAGACTTTATTTATAGAAATTCATATATATGTAAAAAAGATGTAGTCATATGACTACATCTTTTTTACATATATATTATTTCGCATATTCAATTGATCTTGTTTCTCTAATCACATTTATTTTTATTTGTCCTGGATATTCAAGCTCTTTTTCTACGCGCTTTACAATATTTCTAGCCATTAGGAGCGCGTCATCATCGCTAACCTTGTCAGGCTTTACAATTATTCGGATTTCTCTACCTGCTTGTATAGCAAAAGATTTTTCAACTCCTGCGAAAGAGTTAGCTATATCTTCAAGTTTCTCTAAGCGTTTAATATATAATTCTAATGTCTCTCTTCTTGCACCTGGTCGTGCTGCTGATATGGCATCTGCTGCCTGTACAAGTATTGCCTCCACAGTATTAGGTTCTACATCGCCGTGATGGGCACGTATGGCGTTTACCACATCTGGGTTTTCTTTATATCTCTTTGCCAGATCGGCGCCTATCTCAACATGTGGACCTTCTATTTCGTGATCCACTGCTTTTCCTATATCGTGGAGTAAACCAGCACGTTTTGCTAATTTAACATTAGCCCCAAGCTCTGCAGCCATTAAACCAGCAAGTATAGACACTTCCATTGAGTGCTTTAAAATATTCTGTCCATAGCTAGATCTATATTTCAGTCTGCCTATGAGTTTTATGAGTTCCGAGTGAACTCCGTGAATACCTAATTCAAATACTGTTTGCTCGCCCTCTTCACGAATTTGTGTTTCTAGTTCCCTCTCTGCTTTCTCTACCATCTCTTCTATCCTTGCTGGGTGGATTCTACCATCGAGGATTAATTTTTCTAGGGCTATTCGAGCAACTTCCCGTCTAATTGGGTCAAATCCAGATAATATAACAGCTTCTGGAGTATCATCAATTATTAGATCAATACCTGTGGCAGTCTCTAATGCACGTATATTTCGTCCTTCACGTCCAATTATTCTGCCTTTCATTTCATCATTAGGAAGTGATACAACAGATACTGTAGTTTCTGCTACATGATCAGCAGCGCATTTTTGTATAGCTAATGCAACTATGGCTTTAGCTTTTTTATCTGCTTCTTCCTTTGTTCTGCTTTCGATTTCACGTATTTTTGCCGCCTTTTCATAGGTCAATTCCTTTTCAAGACTATCTAAAAGTAAGTCCCTAGCTTCGTCTTTAGTAAGACTAGATATACGTTCCAACTCTACCAATTGCTTATTAAAAGCTTGTTCCGCTTTATCTTGAAGCTTTTGAACTTCTTTTTGTTTTTTAATCAAGGATTCATCTTTCTTTTCAAGAGAATCTATCTTTTTATCAAGATTCTCTTCTTTATGTTGCACTCTTCGCTCTACTCGCTGAATCTCATTTCTTCTTTCACGTATTTCGCGTTCTAATTCACTTCGCAGTTTATGAATTTCTTCCTTTGCCTCTAGCAGTGATTCTTTTTTTATAGATTCTGCTTCTTTATGCGCATCTCCTATAATTCGTTTTGACGCTTCTTCAGCGCTACATATTTTACCCTCTGCTATTCGTTTTCGATAAAAATATCCGAGTAATACTCCCCCAATGGCTACTATCAGGACAATTCCTGTTAGTAGTATTGGATTAACTTCTATTAGGAACACCTCCCTTTACCATGTCCTCTAGCAAAATATAAACCGAGCAAAGACTCGGCTTATAAGTGTAATTTATAATAAAATTACTCTTATTTACACCTTATAATTGCCACTCTTATAATATTGCTCGGTTAATGTACCAGTATTTGTATACATTTTATATCTTTTTTTATAACCTGTCAAGTCAGTTGTTTTGGGTTCTTTTTTTATAAGGCACAAGAAAATCTACAAATTGCAGTCTTGACATCTAGGTGATTAGCTAATACTCCAAGGACTTTTGGAAATGTAGAGATATACAGATCTATCAGATTTTGGAAAACCCAAGATTCAAATACAGTATCATCTCTTGATTGAGGAATACCTATTTAGCGTCATCATCAGAGGTGGTTTTATCTGGCGTCTTGCCTTCATCCGGAGTCTCGATCTCATCTAAGCCAAGTTCACGTCGTATTTTATTTTCAATTTCCAATGCTATTTCGCTATTATCCTTTAAAAATTGTCTAGCATTTTCTCGTCCTTGACCTAGCCTTATATCGTCGCCATACGAATACCACGAACCACTTTTATTGATTATGTCTTTATCTACCGCCAAATCAAGTATGCAACCCTCCTTTGATATACCTTCTCCATAGATAATATCAAATTCTGCCTGTTTAAACGGTGGCGCTACTTTATTTTTAACTACTCTGACACGAGTTCTATTACCGATCATTTCGTTACCTTGCTTGAGAGTTTCTATTCTTCTCACATCTAATCGAACAGAGGAGTAGAATTTAAGAGCTCTACCACCTGGCGTTACCTCAGGATTACCAAATACTACGCCCACTTTTTCTCTAAGCTGATTTATAAAAATTGCTACGGTTTGTGATTTATTTATAATGCCTGATAGCTTTCGTAAAGCTTGAGACATAAGGCGAGCCTGTAGTCCAACATGTGAATCTCCCATCTCACCGTTCAGTTCTGCTCTAGGAACTAAAGCGGCAACAGAATCAATTACTACTATATCGATGGCACCACTTCTTACTAATGCCTCTGTAATTTCTAATGCCTGTTCTCCTGTATCAGGTTGAGAAACTAATAGCTCATCTATGTTTATACCCAAATTAGCTGCATAAACAGGGTCTAAGGCATTTTCAGCATCAATGAAGGCTGCAGTTCCTCCAAGTTTTTGCGCCTCTGCTATCGCATGTAATGCCACTGTAGTTTTACCAGATGATTCAGGGCCGAATATTTCAATAACCCTTCCTCGAGGCAAACCTCCTACCCCCAATGCAATATCCAAGTCAAGTGCTCCAGTTGGTATGACATCCACATTCATATGGGGCGCTTCCCCTAAACGCATTATAGAACCTTTTCCAAATTGTTTTTCGATATTTCCTAAAGCTGACTCTAAAGCCTTTTGTTTATCCATAGTTTTATCCTGAAAATCAGGATCGTCACCCACCTTTCTCATAATATTGGGTTAATAATATGCGAACATAAGTTCCCACATGCACATTATATATTATTACTTAGGGTAAGTCAATGATAAGATCGAGATGACGTCTAGCCATATCTAAGGCTGTCTTGGCAGATAAAGTCTTAACCCTAAGTCTGTCACCTGTAAAATGACATTCATTTACTTTTATTTGACTATCGGAACCAACAGCAATATAGACAAGACCGACAGGCTTAGAAGGAGTCGCCCCTCCTGGTCCTGCTATACCGGTTACTGCAATAGCTATATCAGCATCAGTAACATTTAAAACCCCTTTTACCATCTCTCCTGCTGTTTCTTTGCTAACTGCTCCCCACTTTTCTAGTGTAGATTTTCTAACCCCTAATCGTTTTATTTTGGCTTCATTGCTATAGGTTACAAAACCTTCTAAGAGAGTTTGTGAAGCTCCCGGGATATTTGTCAATAGATTGGCAATAAGCCCCCCAGTACAAGATTCAGCCACGGCGATAGTTTTACCATTATCATTGAGTTTTTTTACTAAAACTTCTTCTAAAGATTGATCGTCAACTCCATAGACATAATCCCCTAGTCTTTGCATTATTTTTTGTTCGGTAGAAAGTATAAATTTTTTAGGGTCTGTATTTTTATCTACTTTTGCGGTTAGACGTATAGACACTTCTCCTTGTGAGGCTAGGGGGGCAATGGTAGGATTACTCTGTTCAAGTAAAAGATCTTTTAGCTTTTCCTCTACGGCAGATTCGCCCATCCCATATAATTTTAAAACCCGTGAATATATGATATCATCACTATATTTTTTCAGATAAGGTTGAACATACAAGTCAAACATATGTGTCAGTTCATGGAGTGGACCAGGCAATATAATATAAGTATTATTTTTATCTTCTATTATAGCCCCAGGTGCAGTTCCATAGTGATTGGGTAGAATTTTAGCACCTCGTGGAAAGAGGGCTTGTTTTATATTTTCGTCATTCATTGGACGATTCACTTTCTTAAAATAACATTGTATGGAGTTTAAGCTTGCCCTATCTAGCACCATATCCAATTCTAAAAAGTCGGCAATTGTCTCTTTTGTTAAATCATCCATGGTGGGCCCTAATCCACCTGTAGTTATTATTATGTCGGATCTCTTTGATGCTATTTTTAGCATTTTTAGTAGTCTTTGACGGTTATCTCCTATCACTGTGTGGTAGTATATATCCATGCCTATTTGTGCAAGTTGCTTAGATAGGTACTGGGCATCTGTATTTGCTATCTGACCTAGAAGTAACTCGCTCCCTATGCTGATTATCTCTGCTTTCATTATATTAGTTAGTGCCTCCTTATTTTCTTTCATAGAATAGATGCTTTCCCTTTATCATGTAATCAATGCCAGATATTACAGTAATGCCTACCGCTATATATAACATTATTTTATCTAAAGGGAAATTAAATTTACTAAATGGGAAGTTATCTAGAAGTATCAATACAATTGCTATCATCTGAGTAACAGTCTTAAGTTTTCCCCACCAACTAGCTGCTATTACAACTCCATCTGATGCAGCCAGGGTTCTAAGTCCAGTGATCATAAATTCTCTAGTCAATATTATTATTACAAATAATGCAGGAATCTTACCCTTTTCAACTAGCACTACTAGAGCTGCCATTGTGAGCAATTTATCAGCAAGGGGATCGACAAACTTTCCGAAATTTGTTATCTCTTTGCGTTTTCTAGCTATATAACCATCTAGTGCATCAGTAGATGCAGCAATGATGAAGATGATAGCTCCTATATATTGGTTATATTGAAAGTCAATTAGCATACATGCTAAAAATACGGGAATTAATATAATTCTAAATATCGTTATTTTATTTGCTAAGTTCATGATATTCCCCCAATAAATCATAATTATAAGCTTTTTTTATATCTACGTCTACAAATTCGCCCTGACTTAATTTTTTATTACTAAAGAAATATACTTTACCATCTACTTCAGGGGCTTGGCCATAAAATCTGCCGAAATATACATCTTTTGAATCTTGTCCTTCTACAAGGATTTCTTGTGTACTACCTATCCATCTTTTATTGAGTTTTTTTGATACCTTTTGTTGTGTAGCCATAAGTAAATTTCTGCGTCTGATCTTTTCCTCGATATCAATTTGATTGTCTAATTGTGCAGCACTAGTTCCTTCCTCCTGTGAATACATAAAAACCCCTACATGTTCTATAGGATATTTATATATAAATTCTAGAAGTTCATTAAATTCCCTTTCTTCTTCTCCTGGAAAACCTACTATATAAGAAGTCCTTATTACTATGTCTGGCACAATATCACGAATATTATCTAGAACCCTTTTTATATCGTTGGGTGTAGTATTTCTATTCATAGCCTGCAGAATATCGGCATTTATATGCTGCAGTGGTATATCTATATAGTGACATATCTTATCATTGCTACCTATTGCATTTATAAGCTCTTCATCTATTCTATCAGGGTAGCAATACAGAAGTCTTATCCATTTTAACTCGTCAATGGTGGATAATTTATCTAAAAGTTCAATTAGAGCATTTTTATTTCCCATATCATAACCAAAACGACTTATATCTTGGGCTATTATTATTAGTTCTTTGGTTCCCATTTGTACGAGAGATAATGCTTCTCTATACAAACTATCTATCGTTCTACTCTTGTACCTACCTCTTATATGTGGTATGGCACAATATGAACAGAAATTGTCGCATCCTTCAGCAATCTTTAAATATGCTGTTGGCTTAGGGGTTGTTAGAATTCTTGGTAGTACTTTATTGGCTTGCCATTCTAATCTATCGTTACATACATATCTTTTCCCTTGCAGACATCCTCGGACTATAGTATCTATTTTTGAATAGTATTCAGTTCCAATTATTGCATCTGCTTCAGGAATTTCAGATGCCAGTTCTTTTGCATATCGTTGTGCCAAACACCCAGCTACAATTATCTTTTTATCTCCGTATCTCTTCTTTATTGCAACTTGTTTTAATATCTCTTCTACTGATTCTTCTTTTGCAGGCTGTATAAAACCACAAGTGTTTATAATTATAATATCTGCCTCTTCGCAGGAGGTAACAATTTTAAATCCCCTTTTGTCTAATATTCCTAACATATTTTCTGTGTCAATTTGATTTTTAGCACATCCTAGTGAAATAAAAGCTACCTTGTTATTCAAATAATATGCCTCCTCAAAACTTTTTGTATTTTTCTTCAAATTCTTCTTTAGATATTAGTACGTTTCTCGGTTTGCTACCTTCAAAACCACCCACTATTCCCCTAACTTCCATTTCATCTATCAATCGTGCTGCTCGAGCATATCCTATACGTAGTCTTCTTTGTAGCATGGATATGGAAGCCTGTCCTGCATCTACAACTAATTCAATGGCCTCGGGAAATAATTCGTCTACTTCATCCATATTTTCATTTATAGAATCCATTGTTTCAATTTTCTCTATTGCCTCTTCATCGTATTCAGTTTCTATATCTTGTGATTTTATAAAGTTTACTACATTTTCTATTTCTTTTTCAGATATATAAGCTCCCTGTACCCTGATAGGTTTATTAGCTCCGACAGGATAGTATAGCATGTCCCCTTTACCTAATAATTTCTCTGCTCCACCCATATCCAGTATAGTCCGTGAATCGGTGCTAGAGGATACTGCAAATGCAATCCTTGATGGGATATTTGCCTTTATAAGACCAGTTATTACATCTACTGATGGACGTTGTGTGGCAATTACAAGGTGAATTCCAGCAGCTCTTGCCATCTGTGCAAGTCTACATATGGAGTCTTCTACCTCATTAGGTGCAGCCATCATAAGATCCGATAATTCGTCTATTACAACTATAATATGTGGTAGTGTATCTTCTTCTAATTCCATTTGTAATTCATTATAACGTTCTAGATCCCTTACGCCCTGGTCAGCAAATAATTTATACCTATCAATCATTTCTTGTACAGTCCAATTAAGAGCACTTGCTGACTTTTTAGGATCTGTCACAACTGGGAACATTAGATGGGGTATGCCGTTATAGTTGCTCAGTTCTACTACTTTTGGATCTATCATTATTAATTTGACATCTTTAGGCGATGACTTATACAGGATACTTATTATTAGAGTATTGATACAGACGCTTTTACCCGAACCAGTTGCCCCTGCAATAAGTAGATGGGGCATCTTAGCTATATCTGCTATTATATCCCTTCCTGCTATATCTTTGCCTAATGCAAAGGCTAATTTTGATGTATGTCCATTAAATGCCTCACTTTCAAGAACTTCTCTGAGCAGTACGGGGCTTGTACTTCTGTTAGGTACTTCTATACCGACAGCAGCTTTTCCAGGTATAGGTGCCTCTATTCGAATACCAGATGTAGCTAAATTTAATGCAATATCGTCAGACAAATTTACAATTTTACTTACTTTTACTCCCGGGGCAGGCTGTACTTCATATCTTGTTATTACGGGTCCCTTGCTTACTTGGGCTACCTTAGCGGTTACGCCAAAACTATTTAGCGTTTCTTCTAAGATTTTGGCATTATGCCTCATATGCCTTTCACTGTTTTCTCCTCCTCTCCTTGTTTTTGGAGTTCTCAATAACTCCAGTGAAGGAAAGCTATAGATATTAGAAGGGTGTTCCACTTCTTGTGTTTTAGTATTTTCCTTAGATATTTCCTTTTGAGTTTTAGAAGTCGCTATTTCCTTTTTATTTTGGATACTTGGTTCTACTTCTATGATTTTTAAATCGTCATCTGTATACCTTTCTTTAATCTCATCTGTCTCTTTAGAACTCTTTTCAAAAGAGTCACTAATGAATTCAATATCTGGTAGCTCATTATCTTTGGATCTAATATTAATGGTTGCACCAGAAAAAGGCTTTTTTTTCTTCGAATTTTTGGTGTTGTCTGAATTATCAATTTTATCACACATATATGTCACTACATTTTTAAAAGATAAATTCGCTAGAACTATAAGAATTATTACAAATGCTACTGCTAGGAATATATAGCTGCCAATAATACCAAATAGCTTATATAGTAAATATACTATTGGTGACAAAATTGCCCCTGCGCCTTTTTCTTTGATGCCATTTTCATATGACGACTTAATAAATTCAGATAGGCTGTCACTCTTATAATATTTAAAGTAAAGCATATGTATTATACATAGTATAAATATAAACGACATTATGCTCAATAATAATTTAGATCTATTTATATTCTTATAATAAGCCACTATTACCAGTATACCAATGATTATAATTATTATAGGTATTGCATACGCTACAATACCGAAAAGCCCCATAAGTATACGACGGAAATAGTAGCCAAAAATTCCAGTGGTATTAGTATATATACTGAATAATGTAAATAGTCCTAGTCCTAACAGAAAGACCCCAAGAACCTCATACCTTATCCTTTTTTTATTTGTTGCCTTCTTTTTATTAGTTGTCTTCTTTTTATTTGTTGTCTTTTTTCTTTTTGTTTTACCCATAGAGATCTCCCTTACAAAGTTGTAGATAATTTTGTTATTCTATAATTTATATACTTATAAGGGAATTATATCATGAAAGTATAGTATATTTCAATAAAACTAAGTTTTAAAGATCCATATTGTATATATTATGGAATATATTATATTAGATTAGATATTCGAATGTTGATTCCAGGTTGGTATATATCTTTTAAATAGTCTGAAGGATTAGTACTTACAACCCTAACCAATTTATATATACCTTCATTGCAATGCTCTAACTCTAGTATAACACCACTATCTAAAACGACATCTTTTATATTAGAATTATTATCTTTGTCTTGGTCATATATGACTTCTTCAGGTATTATAGAATACAGTATCATTTGTTCACCTCATTTTTTTCTTTTATCATACTTTTAAGCCTATTCAATGCATCTGTCAATCCTCCAACTTCATCAATTAATCCCGCTTTTACTGCTTCCTGCCCGACAAGCACAGTGCCTACATCATTGGCTAATTCACCTGGTCGTGTCATTAATTCATAGAATTTGTCTTTAGAGACACGAGAATGTTTTATTATAAAATTGACAACCCTTTCCTGCATTTTATTTAGGTAGTCATACGTTTGAGATACACCTAATACTATACCTGTAATTCGAATGGGGTGTATAGTCATAGTGGCACTGGGAGCGATAAAGGAATATTTAGTGCACACCGATAGAGGAACGCCTATACTATGTCCTCCCCCTAACACTAGTGAGACAGTTGGCTTAGACATTGTACTTATCATTTCTGCAATGGCAAGTCCTGCCTCCACATCTCCACCGACTGTATTCAATATCAATATTAATCCTCTTATGTCTTTGCTTTCTTCTACAGCGATTAATTGAGGAATAACATGTTCATATTTAGTTGTCTTGTTGTGAGGTGGTAAAATCAAATGTCCTTCGACTTGACCTATCACGGTGAGACAATGAATATTATTGTCCATAGCAGGAATATCTGGTGTACCAAATTCTTTGATGCTCTCCATGGGAATATTCTCCGTATTTGAATTATTAGTTTTCATATCTGTATTTACCTCCACAAGTTTTATATTAGTATGACCTAAAACATAAAAAAAGATAAGAGACATTATCACCTCTTATCCTATCTGAATGTTTTATATATGCTAAAATATTTTCTGAGATGTACCATAAATCTTTAAGTATTTTCTTATATGGAGCTAATATTTTTAGTGTTCAGCTTGAATAGCTACAATATACACATTATAGTTAGGAAATATTTAGAATTACAGGCTGAATCTGTTTTTTATCTAGGGCTAGGCCAACTGTGTCAATTATTTTACTCATATCTGCCATGAGAGAATTGGCCTTTACATGTGGGCCATCTTGGTAAAATGGTACGATATATATGTTTTTTATATTCATTAGCGCTGCTAAATTTCTTCCATTGTTGCCAAGACCATCATTGGTGGATATTGCAATTATGACAGGTTTTTGATTTCGTAAGTGAGCTTTTACGGCCATTAAAACTGGTGTATCTGTTATACCGTTTGCAAGTTTCGCCAGGGTATTACCTGTACAAGGTGCAATAACAACGACGTCTAATAGGTGTTGAGGACCAATAGGTTCTGCATCTACAATGGTATCTATTACATTATTGCAAGTTATCTCTTCTACAGCCTTTCTAAACTCATTTGCAGTAGTGAAACGTGTGTCGGTATTGGCGACAGAATAAGAGAATATAGGGTATACTAACGCTCCTTCATTTGTCATCCTTTCCATTTCTGGTAAAACCTTATGCAAAGTACAGAAGGAACCTGTGACGCAAAAGCCTATTTTGATACCTGCCAACTTCATAAACTACACCTCCTTGCAAATTATTGCCATGCTAATAACTTGTTTTGTATAATTGATAGGGAGATAGCAAGGTCATAAGTTTTAATGATTAAATTACAATATAGGCTGAAGTAAAGGATTTATCTAAAAAACTTTTGCTTTACTAATTCATGTATACGCATACAGATTATATTGGCTGCAGTCTTAGGGGCTACAATACCAGGCAGACTGAGTTCTAAGGTTGCCTTTATACCAAGCTTCTTAGCTGTTTGAAAATCTACTCCACCAGGATATGAAGCTAGATCTATGATGAGAGCATTTTTCTTTATCTTAGCAAGTTTATCAGCGTCGAGGATTAAAGTAGGTATTGTGTTAAATATTATATCTTGTTTGTATATTATAGCATTCAGGTTCTTTAAAGGTATTTCCATATAGCCATTTTCCACTATCCAGGCCAAATCGTAATCCTTGCGTGCTGCCACAGTAACATTAGCTCCTATTCCTTTGAGCATTCTAGCCAGAGTTTTACCCAGCCTACCATAGCCTAGAACTAGACTTTGAGAGCCATGTATTGTAATATCCGTATTTTCCATTGCTCTTTGTATAGCACCTTCGGCGGAAGGTATGGAGTTCAATACTGCAAAAGCTTCATCATCTAACAGATCGAAATATTCAAATCCATATACCTTGGAGATTTCATCAATTTCGGTATCAGCTTTGCCTAATATGACGAGAGTTCTAGGAGAAATGAGCTTTGCAAGCTCTGTTAATGCAAGAACTTTACCCCCTGTGATATGATTTATATATCCGTCACTATTTTTATATGGTACGGGAAGTATTAAGACATCGCATTTGAAAAAATCCCCATCTAATATGTTAAATACTGTAACATTATCATTGAATGCACTATCAATTCCATATACGAACACAGTATCGCCTTTATCAGCTAGTATCTTAGCGCATTCTTTTTGCCTATTATCCCCACCTAATATGGAATAGCGCAAGTAATCCATAGAATCACTCCTTACATATATCCCCTTATCTTCTATAACATAATATGAAAGGCTTGGAGTTAAGGTGCAAAAAACACAATAAAAAAAGGCGTCTACGCCTTTAATCTTGTAAAAGTTCAGAAATTGTCCCTATTTCATATCCCTTTTCTTTGAGTCCTTTTATTATTGTTGGTAGAGCTTTTATTGTATCCTCTGTAGGATGGATTAAAATAAAAGCTCCATTATGGTGATTTTTTAGGACCCGATCGGTTATTGCCTCTACCCCATCACCTCGCCAATCTATAGTATCGATACTCCACATTATGGTTTTATAATTATTAGAGGAGGCTGCCCGGAGTGTAGTCTGATCAAATTCACCATAGGGCGGTGCAAATAGACAAGTAGTGATACCTGTTATTTCATTTATTATTTTTTCTGTATTTTTTATCTCATCTATATCTTCTTCAAAACTTAATTTGCTATGGTGTTTATGGGAAAAACCGTGATTGCCTATCTCATGGCCTTCTCTTGATATTAATTTTAACATATTTGGATTATCACGGGCCCATTCTCCACCTATAAAAAACGTAATTTTTATATCATGTTCTTTTAATATATTGATCATATTGGGTATGTATTCTGTTCCCCATACAACATTACACTCTAAAGCAATCTTATTGAGATTTTCATTACCTTTATATATTGGATTTTCAAGACGTGAGTTAAATGTATTGATAGTCTTCTTAATTCCCAACGAAAGCAATAGAAAGAGCGTAATAATTATTATAAGTCCAATTAAGAACACAGGTTTTTTGAAAGGAACATAAAATATTTTCATAATTTAACCTCCTGCCGGATTTATTCTTAATTAAATAAATATTCAGTAAGCAAAAGGTTATGTATAAAAAGTAAAAGAAACATAAACTAAAGTTTATGTTTCTAATTTAGTAGTTATTTCTTTTGAATTTATTTTTGCTTTGGTTCCTCTTTTGTCTGTTAAACTTACCGTCTTGATTAGTATTTTTTTTATCTTCTGATTGTGCGAGTAATGCCTTTCTAGATAGATCTATTCTGCCTTGTTCATCTATTTTTATTACTTTGACTTTTATTTTATCTCCAACATTTACAACGTCTTCTACTTTTGGTATTCTCTCTTGTGCAAGCTGTGATATATGAACCAAGCCTTCTCGTCCAGGAAGTATTTCAACAAATGCACCAAATTTTACTATACGTACAACTGTACCTTCGTATATTTCGCCTACTTTAATCTCCTTTGTTATATCATTTACTATTTTCAGAGCATCATTTGCAGAGTTTAAATTTTCTGAGGCAATGAATACTCGTCCATCATCCTCTATGTCAATTTTAACTCCAGTTTCTGCGATAATATTATTTATAACTTTCCCACCAGGCCCTATTACATCTCCAATTTTATCTGGATCTATATGGGTTTGGATAATCTTTGGGGCATAGGTTGATAGTTCTTTACGTGGTTCTGGCAGAACCTCTAACATCTTATTTAATATAAATAGTCTACCTTCTCGTGCCTGTGCTAAGGCTTTCTTTAAGATATCCCTATCTATCCCCTTTATCTTTATATCCATTTGTATGGCAGTTATTCCTTTTGTAGTGCCAGCTACCTTGAAATCCATATCTCCATAAAAATCTTCTAATCCTTGAATATCCGTAAGGATTGCAGTTCTATCTGTTTTTTCGTCTTTTATAAGTCCCATAGCTATACCGGCAACAGGAGCCTTTATGGGAACACCAGCATCCATAAGTGCCAAAGTACTGCCACATACACTTGCCTGAGATGTAGAACCATTTGAACTCATAACTTCAGATACAAGTCGTATAGTATAAGGAAATTCTTCTTCACTTGGTATCATAGGTTCTAGGGCTCTCTCAGCAAGAGCACCATGTCCAATTTCTCTCCTACCGGGACCACGCATAGGCCGTGTCTCTCCTACTGAAAATGGAGGAAAATTATAGTGATGTATATATCTCTTGAAATCATCTTCCCAAAGACCATCTAAAATTTGTACATCGCCTAATGCTCCTAGGGTACATGTGGTCAACACTTGGGTTTGTCCCCTAGTAAATAGACCAGAACCATGAGTACGCGGTAATATACCCACTTCACTGGTTATCTTTCTGATATCAGTATAACTTCTTCCATCTGGCCTTATTCCCTTGTCAATTATCTTAGTGCGTACTATCTCTTTGGATATTTCTTCTAAGATTTCATCTATCATATCATCTTGTTCGGGAAATTCTTCTGCAAAGTGTTCTTGAACCTCATTTTTTACTTTTTGCATTTTATCCTGTCTTAATTGTCTATCAAATTCTTCGAAAGTTTCTGCAACCATATCTGTTGCATATTCCCTAATTGCAGTTTCCAATTCAGATGACGGTAAGAAAGGAGTATAATCTTTTTTTTCTTTCCCTACTGCTTCTACGATATCCTCTTGAAAAGCTACTAACTCTTTAATATGTTTATGGGCAAATAATATGGCATCTAGCATTTGTTCTTCAGTAATTTCATCTGCACTCGCCTCAACCATCATTACTGCGTCTTTTGTTCCAGCTACCACTAAATGCAAATCACTTAATTCACGTTCTTTGCTATTTGGGTTTATTACAAACTCGTCATCAACCATACCGACTACTACTGAGCCAGTTGGGCCTGCAAATGGAATATCAGAGATGCTGAGTGCTATAGATGAGCCCAGCATGGCGAACACATCAGGTGGATAATCGGGATCAACAGATAGGGCAACTGCCACAATTTGCACATCATTTCGATAACCTTTTGGAAATAGTGGTCTTATAGGTCTATCTATCAATCGAGATGTAAGTATAGCCTTTTCTGTAGGTTTGCCTTCTCTCTTAATGAAACCTCCAGGGATCCTGCCCACAGCATATAGTTTTTCTTCAAAATCTACGCTTAATGGGAAAAAATCTATACCTTCCCTAGGTTCATCAGATGCAGTGGCAGATACAAAAACCACAGTATCTTCGCACTGAACTGTACATGCACCATTGGCTAAGCCAGCCATTCTGCCCACTTCAACCTTTATAGTTTTGCCTGCTATATTCGTGGTAAATATTTTATGTTCCACCGCATAACCTCCTTTTATTTTATTATATCCAACCGTCTATAAAACAAATCTTAACTAAAACGGTTGCTAAAAGAATGGAGCGGGAATTCCCACTCCAATTCTATTTTCGTAAATTGAGCCTTTCAATAATAGTTCTATATCTTTCGATGTCAGTATCTTCTAAATAATTTAATAATGCCCTTCTTCTTCCCACCATCATAAGCAATCCTCTACGGGAATGATGATCCTTTTTATGAACCTTTAAATGTTCATTCAAATGATTTATTCTCTCTGTTAGAAGAGCAATTTGCACTTCTGGTGAACCAGTGTCACCATCATGCCTTTTAAATTGTTCAATTATTTCTGCCTTTCTAGCTTTATCCATTGCTTTCACCTCCCTTATTATTAGAAACGCCAGTTTCCTGAGTATGACGCCGGAGTTTCATCAAACTAAGGAAACGGTTGGTATATATTCACTCTATGTATTGTAACACATCTGAATTAATTTGTAAATGCATTTTGTTGCTGTCTCTACGTCTTTATTCATTTGAGAAACTAATTTTTCAGTATTGTCGAATTTCTTTTCATCCCTTATTCTGTCAAAGAAATATAATTCAACTTCTTTTCCATATGCATTTCCGGAAAACCCTAGAAGATGGGTCTCTATTCGTGTGGTATTCCCTTCCTCAAATGTTGGATTACGTCCTATATTAGTTATACTCCAAATAAATTTTTCATTTAATAATGTTAAAGTTAGATATACACCGTTTTTAGGAATTACTTTTGTTTTATCATATTCAAGATTGGCAGTTGGAAATCCTAGTCTCCTACCTCGTGCCTTTCCCTTGATAATTTTACCCCTTAATCTGTAGGGATAGCCTAAAAATTTTGCTGCTTGAGCCATATTCCCTTGCTTAATGAGATTGCGAATTGTACTACTGCTTATTACTTTACCATCTAACATAACAGGAGGTACTACTTTTACATTGAAATTTTTGTTTTCTCCTATTCGAGTCAATGTCTTTACATCTCCTGAACCTCCTTTGCCAAATCTAAAATTATATCCTACGACTATTGTATCAATATCATATCTACTTAATAGATATTCATAGATGAAATCTTCAGGAAGGACATTAGCAAAGGACACAGTAAATTCATTGAACACCAAATAGTCTATATTAAATTCCCCTATAATTTCTGTTTTTTGCTGGTTATCTGTTAAAAGTAAGGGAGCATTATCAGGTGAAGTAACTGTCATAGGATGTTCCTTAAATGTATATATCATTGTAGAACAATTCTTTTTGTTTTTTATATCATTTAGTACTTGTATAAGCTGCCTATGGCCCTTGTGAATTCCATCAAAGGAACCTAAAGCGACTGCCATTTTCTTATTGCTAGTATGATTTTGTTCTATGTTGAAAATTACCTTCATAATTTTTCCCTCATAATAATAGTCTTTTTATTTTCAAATAGTCATTATAGCCATTTATCTGTAAAAAACCGATTCCTATAAATTTGTTCTTACAGTAAATTTTGAAATAGTCATTCATCGTTAATTCAGTTGCCATAAAAAATGAACTATTTTTTATGTGCTTTATTTGGATAGGACTGCCATTTATCAATCTTTCAAACTGTCCATCATCTACAATGACATAGTCCAAATCTGCAAGTGCCTCATCAATGGATGTAAAGATTTTATCAATTTTACCTCTATCATGGTAATGTTTTATTTCATCAAGAGTGAAGGAGTTATCTATAGAAAATATTCCTGTCTGGGTACGGAGTAAAAATGACATATATGCACCACAACCCAATTTTTGACCGATGTCTCTACATAGAGAACGTATATAAGTCCCCTTGGAACATTCTACTTTAAACAAAAAACTATCTGGACTAGAAAATTGAAGTAATTCTATATCATAAATTGTAACTTGTCTTGCTTTAGGTTTTATATACGTTCCTTCTCGAGCCCATTCATATAACCTCTTTCCCTTGTATCTGATAGCAGAATATATGGGAGGTGTTTGCATTATGTCTCCTTCAAAAGATAAAAGAACCTGTTCTATATCTTTCTTACTAAATGAAAAATTGTGACATTCAGATATTATATTTCCTTCGATATCATCTGTATCTGTCTCTTTACCTAATGTAGCTTCGCAGATATATGTCTTATTTTGAGCCAATATATAATTGGCAATTTTGGTTCCCTTACCAATGCATACAGGTAATACCCCTGCAGCTTGAGGATCTAATGTGCCAGTATGGCCGGCTTTTTTACAATTAAAAATCTTTTTTATATGGTTGACTACGCTTGCTGATGAGAGGCCAGGAGGTTTTAGTATGTTCACTATGCCATGCAAAGAAAATCATCCTCTCAAAAAAACTTCTTTGCTTCTTCAAGTACTATTGTTTTGGCATTATATAATGTTGTGTTTATTGTGCAGCCTGCAGCTCTTGCATGCCCGCCTCCACCGAATAAGTTAGCCAGTTCGTTACAATCGACTATTTTTTTAGAACGCATACTTACTTTTATTTGGCCATCTTCTTGTTCTTTAAATAGAAGAGCCAATTCGACACCTTTTATATCTTTAGCGTAGCCTACCATACCAGAACTCTCTTTTTCATGTGCTCCAACTTCAAATAACATATCTTTGGTTACCTCAATTGTAGAGATCTGTCCTTCTTTATATAACTCTATAGTATCAATGACCTTTGAAATTAGTCTAACTCTTTCAATACTGTTATTTTTGTAGAGATTAGTAGATATTTCTTCAGATTTTACCCCTAGTTCCAAGAGCTTAGCAGCAATAAGATGGGTATTTGATGTAGTATTACTATAGGAAAAGTTACCTGTGTCCGTTGAGATACCTGTATATATGGCATTAGCTATGTCGATGTCTATGGGGATATCTAAATTGTCGATGAGTTCATATACAAGCTCACAAGTAGCTGCTGCAGTAGGCTCCACCCAATTAACAAGAGCAAATTCTGTATTACTAACATGGTGATCTATATTTATGGTCTGACTACTAGACTCCAATAGTGTTTGGAAAACCCCTAGACGCTCAGGATCACTACAATCTAACGTTATTATTAAGTCAAAAGGAGTATTGTAGGATACTATTTCAGATTGAAACTTTTTGCAGCCTTTTAAAAAACATAAATTGTCCGGGATTTCATCTTGACAAAAGAGAGATACATCTTTTCCCTGACTTTCTAAGGCATATCCCAATGCTAGACAGCTACCGATGGTATCTCCATCTGGCATAATATGTCCAATTAGTGCTATATTTTTATTTTCTTGCATAAGTTTTTTTATGACGTTAAGCATATTTATTACCTCTTCTTTTCATGTAATTCTTTTATCTTTTCAGAAATATGGACACTATATTCTATTGACGAATCTATTATAAAGGTTAGCTCAGGCACATGTCTCAGTTGTAATACTTTGCCCAATTCTCTTCGAATAAATCCTTCTGCACTTTCTAATCCTTCTATGGTTTCTGCTTTTTCTTCATCCGAACCTAATACACTGACATAGATCTTCGCATGACTGAGATCTCTACTGGCATCTACTTTTACAATAGATACCATTTCAGAAATTCGAGGGTCTTTTACGTCATCTCTTATGATCATGCTAATCTCTTTCTTGATTTCCTCAGCTACTCGTTTTGATCTATGATATGCCATTATTAACACCTACCTAATTTTCCAATTATCGTTCTATTTCCTTATTTATAAAGGCTTCTATTATATCGTTCTCCTTTATATCGTTGAAATTTTCAACACCTAATCCACATTCATAGCCCGATGCTACTTCTTTCACATCATCTTTAAAACGTTTCAAAGACGCAATTTCACCCTCATGGATAACTACCCCATCACGAACAACTCTTACATGGGCGTTTCTTCTAACTACGCCGTTAGTTACATAACATCCCGCAACAACTCCTACTCCTGATACTTTAAAAGTTGCGCGTACTTCTAGGCGACCTATTACTACTTCTTTAAATTCCGGATCAAGTAATCCCTTCATAGCAGCTTCCACATCTTGTATAGCATCGTATATTACCCTATATGTCCTTATATCAACCTGTTCTTTTTCGGCTAGCTCATATGCATTAGTTACAGGCCGTACGTTAAATCCGATTATTATGGCATTAGATGCCTTAGCTAGCATCACATCCGATTCAGTAATAGCACCAACACCACTGTGTATAGTCTTAACTCTTACTTCATCAGTTGACAGCCTTCCTAATGCCTGTTTTACAGCTTCAGCTGAACCTTGTACATCAGCCTTTATTATTAAGTTCAGTTCTCTAACTTCACCTTCTTTGATCTGTTCAAACAGATCATCTAAAGTGGTTATATTAGAAACTTTCTGCTGAGCTTCCTTTTCTTTGTCTTTTCTTTCCTCTGCTATCTGTTTAGATAATTTATCATCCTCAACCACATACATGATATCGCCAGCTTCAGGTACTTCAGATAAGCCTAGTACTTCTACCGGTACTGATGGACCTGCTTTTTTTATTCTCTTTCCTCTGTCATCTAGCATTGCTCTCACACGCCCATGTGCGGTTCCGGCAATTATCGAGTCACCTATGTGCAATGTTCCATTTTGCACTAGTATGGTGGCAACTGGACCACGTCCTTTGTCTAATTCTGCTTCAACTATAGTGCCTTTTGCTGGGCGATTAGGATTTGCCTTAAGTTCTTCCATTTCTGCCACTAGTAATATCATCTCGAGTAGCTCATCTATACCTTCTCTTCTCAAAGCAGATACAGGAACGGCAATGACATCTCCACCCCACTCTTCTACTAAAAGACCATGCTCTGCTAGTTGTTGCTTAATTCTGTCTGGATTTGCAGCGGGCTTGTCAATTTTGTTTATTGCTACAATTATGGGTACATTGGCAGATTTAGCATGATTTATAGCTTCCACTGTCTGCGGCATGACACCGTCATCTGCAGCAACTACAAGTATAGCTAAATCCGTAACCTGCGCTCCCCTTGCTCGCATAGAGGTAAATGCTTCATGCCCAGGAGTATCTAGAAATGTTACAAATTTAGTATTAACTTTTATCGTATATGCGCCTATATGTTGTGTTATACCTCCTGCTTCTTCTTCAGTGACAGTTGTATTTCTTATAGCATCTAGTAAAGAGGTCTTTCCATGATCCACATGTCCCATAACAGTTACTACAGGAGCTCGTTTGACTAGTTTCTCTGGATCATCTTCCTCGTCAAGCTCAGATAGGATATCTTCAAATTTCTTTGTTGCTTTGAGTTCTAGATCTACTCCAAATTCATTGGCCACTAATAAAGCCGTATCGTAATCGATCTCTTGATTTATAGTTGCCATTATTCCTAGTTGCATTAGCTGTTTTATTATATTGGCCACTGAAATTCCTGTTTTTTCAGATAATTCTTTTACTGTTGTTATCTCTCCTATTGTTATAGCTTTCTTCCTTTCTGGGATTTTAACTGTCTTTTTTTGAGTTTCAGACTTTTTATGTCGAGTCTTTGATTTAGAAATTTTAAAGTCTTTCTTATTAGATTTATTGGTGTAATCTTTCTTCTT
>CALKWW010000037.1 GCA_938003945.1 uncultured Bacillota bacterium
ACAACATATCTCTACTATTTCAAAGCATTAAATTTCTCTAGTAATCCTCTAGCAGCTCCTTCTATATCTTGTCTACTTATTATTGCAGATACAACGGCAATTCCATCTATATCTGTGCCTTTAAGTCTATCTATAGTATTTTCATTCACTCCACCTATTGCAACCGCAGGAATCTGAACTTGTTTTGTAATATTCTTAAGCTCCTCTATATCTACATATACTGGATCTGCTTTGGTACTAGTTGTAAACATAGCTCCAACTCCCAAGTAGTCTGCGCCATCTTTCTCGGCATCCAAAGCCTCCTGTAGATTCCTGGCAGACACACCTAGTATCTTATCTGGTCCTAAGATCTCCTTAGCCCTTTTCACAGGTAAATCAGTCTGACCTATATGAACTCCTGAAGCATCCACTGCCAAAGCGATATCCACTCTATCATCTATTATAAGAGGTATGTTATATTTATCTGTAACCTTCTTTACTTCACAAGCTATATTATAATATTCTAGTGTCGAAACTTTCTTCTCTCTAAGCTGCACCAAAGTAACTCCACCCAATATAGCCTGCTCCACAGCATCTATAAGGGAGACGCCTTCATACTTTAAATCTCTATCAGTAACTAAGTACAATGTGTAATCCACATTTTCTCTACATTTCATATATCTTCGCCTCCTCAGCTAAATCTTCACTTGAGAGATTAAATACCATATCTATTAATTTTACTCTAAAACTACCACTTCCAATATTCTCAGCCTTTAGTGCTTCATATGCTCTCTCCCCTGCTACGCCCATTGAGACAGTCCCCGCCGTTACAGCATTTAGATAGTCATCTGTAGCGCCACAAAAAGACCCTATAAGAGATGTACACATACAGCCTGTACCTGTTATTGTAGATAGCATCTCATGCCCATTGTGTACACTAAAGGTCTTATGACCATCAGATATTATATCTATAGCTCCCGTTATACCAACTACGCAGTCTAATTCTTGGGCAAGAGAGCTGGCCAGTTTGCCTACTCCATCTAGATTTTCAAATCCAGCCATATCCTCCTCAGAAGCATCAACTCCCTTAGTGGCACCACCCAAGCCAGCTATAACTTTAATCTCAGATATATTTCCGGTGAGAACTGATATTTTGACCTCATCTAGTATCTTACGAGCAGTCTTTGTCCTGTATTCAGTAGCCCCTACCCCAACAGGATCAAATACTACAGGAATACCAAGTTCATTTGCCTTCTTGCCTGCAACCAGCATAGACTCTACAGTCCTCTTGTTAAGGGTACCCATATTGATAATCAATGTATTTGCTATGGATACCATATCTAATACTTCTTCTATCTCATCTGCCATTACAGGAGAAGCACCAATTGCCAATACTATGTTAGCACAATCATTTACAGTCACATAGTTGGTGATATGGTGTACAAGTGGTGATTTTTCCCTTACCACATTTAATAGCTTTGCTATTTCACTTTTTATATTCATCTCATCAACCCTCTCATTATTTTAGCATTCCAGCATCTCTATACAGCCTATAAAAGTGATTCGTAGGACCGGCACCCTTTCCGATATCTAGTGAATGAGCTATGACATCGTCTATATAGCCCTTTGATTCTTTTATAGCATCTTTTATGTTTAATCCTAGTGCTAAATTAGACGCTATGGCTGACGACAGTGTACACCCTGTCCCATGAGTGTTCTTAGTCTGCACTTTAGGTGAGCTATAGTGAGTTACGTCATCTCCATCATATAACACATCTACAGCATCTCCTGATAGATGCCCACCTGTGAGCAATACATTTTTAGCACCCATTTTTGATATGGCCTTGGCTGCTCTCTCCATATCCTCTACACTATCTATATTCTGTCCAGTCATTCGCTCTGCCTCTGGGATATTGGGCGTCACTACAGTGGCTAGTGGTACCAGCTCCCCTATTAAGGTAGCTATAGACTCAGGATTTAATAGATCATATCCGCTCTTAGACACCATCACCGTATCTAAAACTATAATCTCTGGTCTATAAAACTTAAGCTTCTCAGCAATCGTTAAGATGCTCTCTACCTGTGAAACCATACCTATCTTTACTACATCCACATCAATATCTTGAAATATGGCATCTATCTGTTTACCTATAATATCTGCCTCTATATCTTGTACTGCTACCACTTCCTGAGTATTTTGCGCCGTCACCGCCACTATTACACTCATGCCAAATAGTCCGTAGGCTGAAAAAGTCTTTAAATCAGCCTGTATTCCTGCACCACCGCTACTGTCTGAACCTGCAATAGTAAGTGCTGTCCTCATAATATATCTACCTCCTTACCTTCTATAACCCTATTCATATTTCTCACTGCACACATTTTGCCACACATGGTACATGAATCTGCATGCTCCGGCATAGAACTCTCTCTATATTTTTTCGCCTTTTTAGGATCTATAGCCAGTTTAAACATAGCCTCCCAATCCAACTCCTGCCTCGCCTTACTCATCTCATTATCCCAGCCCTGAGCTCCCGGTATACCCTTTGCTAAATCTCCTGCATGAGCTGCAATCTTAGTCGCTATAATTCCCTCTATCATATCATCTATATCGGGAAGTCTTAGATGTTCCGCCGGGGTCACATAACAGAGAAAGTCTGCCCCACTGGCCGATGCTATAGCTCCACCTATTGCACTCGTTATATGGTCATATCCTGGGGCTATATCTGTTACAATAGGACCTAATACATAGAAAGGTGCCCCACCACATAATTTTTTCTCCAAGAGTACATTCGCAGGAATTTCATTTAAAGTCATATGTCCTGGTCCCTCAATCATTACTTGTACTTTCCTCTTCCACGCCCTTCTAGTTAATTCACCTAATACTATGAGCTCTTCTATCTGACTGGCATCAGTTGCATCTGCTATACTTCCAGGTCTACATGCATCCCCTAGACTTATAGTCACATCATATTTTTCACATATATCAAGTATTTCGTCGAAATATTCGTAGAATGGGTTCTCCTTATTATTAGCTTCCATCCATGTATATATGAGTGAACCCCCTCTAGATACTATATTTGTAAGTCTTTTATTCTTTTTAAAAGTGCTTGCCGTTTGCCTATTAAGTCCTGAATGAATTGTGATAAAATCTACCCCGTCTTGGGCATGTTGTTCTATGACTTCTAAAAATTGTTCTGCCGTAATGTCCTTCAGTTCCTTTTCATGAAATCCCACTGCATCATATATAGGTACTGTACCTACCATAGCCGTCGATATATCTATGAGACGTCGTCTAAATTCCTGTGTCTTTCCAAATGAGCTCAAATCCATTATAGCTTCTGCTTTCATCGCAATAGCTTCCCTTACCTTTTCAAGCTCTACCTCTATATCATAACAGTCCCTAGACACTCCCAAGTTGACATTTATCTTAGTTCTAAGCCCTTCACCTATCCCCTCTGCATCTAAACTCTTGTGGTTTTTGTTTGCAGGTATTATGATCTTGCCCTCTGCCATCTTTTTAACCAATTGCTCTATAGGCATATTCTCCTTTCGTGCTACTGTCTCCATCTCTTTGGTTACTATGCCCTTTTGGGCTGCATCCATCTGTGTCGTATATTTCATAGCTTAACATACCCCCTGTAATATAAATAAAAATGCTTACCCGAAGGTAAGCATATATTTCTAGATATGTCGATCTAAAATATTTGCTCCCTACGGTAGTCTTAACTACATCAGGTTCCGAGGGTCAGGTTCTACCTTCTCAGCCAAATGGCTCCCCTGCAAATGGAAACGTCTATTCAATTGTCCTACACAATAGTATTATAAACCATAACCTGTATTTTTGCAAAATAATTTATTACTCTAAATCCCTACGGTAATTTTACGCTAATCTTTTCCTATTTCCTCTGTGCATAATAATTTGACACCTTTTCTATAGCTACAATGGTGTCTTCAAGATCTTGCTCTGTATAAAACTCATTCACATTTAACATTATACTAGTCCTAAGTATATTCTCTGCCACAGGACACATACCTGTATAATATTCTAGATCCCTTCCATAATATTGAGAATCAAAAGGAGAATGAGTACCTATGTAGGCACTTTTTTGCTTAAATATGTCGTATTCATATACACATGTAGGTATATAACCTGGCTGATTGGGAATACCTTCTGCACTCAAAGCCTTTGAAAATTCATCTCTACTTACTCCAGCCTCTTCTTCGTCTATCCTAAACATATAAAACCAGTAGGAACTCTTATTCCCATCGTATACCTTATGGGGAATTATACCTGGTAGATCCTCTATTCCCTCAGTCAGCGCATCGCCATATCTATTACGCCGCTCACATATCCACTCTAACTTATCAAGTTGTGCTAGTGCAACTGCACCTTGTAGTTCTGTCATCCGGTAATTTGGCGCTATATACTGTACATTGTGAGCCTCAGTTTGGTCGGTAGTAAACCTATCATAATTCTTATCGGCAAATTTGAATGCCTTGAAGTACAGATCTTCGTCATCCATTATTATCATTCCACCATCGCCTGCCGAGATATGCTTAGAATCACTTACGCTAAAGCAACCAATATCCCCTATTGTCCCCGCTAGACGCCCCTTATAATATGTCATATAGCTCTGACCACAATCTTCAATTACCTTTATATCATATTTTCTAGCTAATCCCATTATAGGATCCATATCTGCGGCATTGCCTGCAAGATGCACTACCAATATTGCCTTTGTCTTGTCTGTTATTTTCTTCTCTATTGACTTTGGATCCATATTATAGGTACTTGGATCCAAGTCAGCAAATACGGGTATGGCATTTTGATATAGTATCCCTATTATAGAACCCATATCTGTTATGGGCGAGGTTATTACCTCATCTCCTTCTGTCACTCCTATCGCACCTAGAGCAACATGTACACCTGCCGTACCTGACGATGCAGCAACACAATGTTTGACTGTATACATATCTGCAAACTTTTTTGTAAATGTCTTCACCTTATTCCCATATAGGTAGAATAAAGTATTTTGGGCTAATGCCTCTTTTAAATTTTTAAGCTCCCCTTCACCAAATCGCTTCCCTGTGCCCCAATCGGTGGTCTTGGTCTTTGAACCACCGTATAGGGCCAGCTCCTCACTCATCTAATATCCCTCCATATTTTATAGATGAAATAAAACTTTAAAAGTTCTCTACTCGGCTAATAAAAAGTCAATATTTCTTGAATACATATCTACATTACTCACCTTTACATTTATAGGATCACCCAGCCTATATATCTGCCTTGTCATTTCCCCTATGGCACAATAATGCTTTTCATCATATATATAGTAATCGTCTTCCATGGTGCTAAACCTAATGAGACCCTCCACCATATTTGGAAGCTCCACATAGAGACCATAGTTTGTCACACCTGATATTATTCCCTCATATTCAAATCCTATCTTATCTAGCATGAACTCACATTTTTTGAGATTAGCTGTCTCCCTCTCTGCTTCCTCTGCAACTCGCTCTTGTTTTGAAGAATGTTCTGATATTTCAGGAAGTTTTGCCTCCAATATTTTTATCTCTTTGCCGTTCAATTGTCCATTTATAAATGCCTTTATTATCCTGTGTATCATCAGATCTGGATATCTACGTATGGGTGATGTGAAATGACAATAAAACTCAGATGCCAGACCAAAATGGCCCACATTATTAGGACTATATATGGCCTTTTGCATTGAACGAAGCATCACATCACTTATTATTCGCTCCTCACGTCTGCCATCAATCTCAACCAATAATTCCTGAAACATCTTTGGATGAATCTGCTCACCCCTTCCACCTTTTAGATGGTATCCAAAATTATATATGAATTCATTGAAAGCTTCAACCTTTTCACTGTCAGGATCTTCGTGTATACGATATATAAATGGCATATCGCTCCAATGTATATATTCTGCTATAGTTTCATTACAGACTATCATAAATTCCTCTATTATCCTATTTGATATACCCCGTTTTTCTGGCTCTATGGCTATTGGCCTTCCCTTGTCATCTAACACTATCTTGGTCTCATCTATATCAAAGTCAATGCTCCCTCTGTCATGACGTCTTCTTCTAAGTATCTTACAGAGTTCTTCCATTAATTTGAGTTCCTCTAAGAAAGGTGCATAATACTCTACTATGTCACTATCCACATTTTTTAAGTCTTCGGCTTCTAGTAACTGTGTCACATCATCATATATCATTCTAGCCTTGGAGCGTATTATGCTCTCATGAATTGTATAATCCACCACTTGACCTAAATGATCTATTTCCATAAATACTGTAATGGCAAGTCTATCCTCATTGGGATTTAAACTGCATATCCCATTTGATAACTCCTTGGGAAGCATGGGGATAACCCTATCCACAAGATATATACTTGTCCCCCTTCTATACGCCTCCTTGTCTATGGGACTATTCTCTCTTACGTAGTATGTCACATCAGCTATATGAACACCTAATCTATAGTTCCCGTTTGGTAACATTTCGATAGAAACAGCATCATCAAAATCCTTAGCATCTTCTCCATCTATTGTAAATAACGACATATTCCTAATATCAAGCCTATCTCTTATCTGCCTTTCATCGACCCTCTGGGGAATAGATTTAGCTTCATTCAATACCCTTTTTGGAAAGTCCTCAGGGAGTTGAAACTGCCTTATAATAGATAGTATATCTGTCCCTGTATCGTCTTTATGCCCTAAAATTTCAATTATACAACCCTCAGGATTCCGCCTTCTCTTTGGCCATCTAGTCACTTCAACCACTACCTTATAACCAGTCTGTGCCTTCCCCATTCCATCTTTGGGAACGAACACATCATTGCTTATCCTAGGGTCGTCGGGAATTACAAAACCAAAGTTCTTCTCCCTCTCAAATGTCCCTACAATGGTCTTGTTAGCGCGCTCTAATATATTTATTACTTCCCCCTCCCGGGATAATCCCTCAGGACTCTTTCGCCCTAAAAGTTTTATGAGCACCTTATCACCGTGCATTGCGCTATTCATTCGCTCAGGTGGAATAAATACATCATCTTGTTCCCTATTGTCGGGTATGAAAAAACCATATCCCTTAGAATTACCCTGTATCCTACCAGCAAACATTCCTAGAATTTCAGGAAGGGCAAATTTACCCTTTCTAGTTTTCACTAACTGTCCATCATCTACCATCTGACTCAAAGTAGCCTCTAACATCTCTTGCTCACTCTTATCAATGTCTAATATCTTCATTATCTCTTCTATATACAGGGGATTATATTTATCTACAGTGTAGAGTTCTATTATTCTTTTCTTTATATTCATATATATTTTGCACCTCTTATCAATCTATTCCTCATATATTATTCACCCTAATATTAACTCTTAAACAGAATTTAAAAAAACGACCTTTTAAATTCGGTCGTTTTAATTTACTTACTAAGTAAACTCAACATTATTGTAAGCGCCATAAATGCGACAGCACTGATCTTAGTCCACTTTTGCAACTTGCTTTCAAATGTCTTAGCCTTATGCTTGCCGAAAAACGTCTCAGCACCTCCAGAAATACTCCCTGATATGCCAGCACTCTTGCCTGGCTGAAGAAGTACCACTGCTATCAAAAATAGTTCAGATATTATGAGAAGCGCTGTAAGTATTCCCTTTAAAACAGGCATTATATCCCCTCCTCTATATACAAAATCATTCTACCATATAGTGGGGAGAAAAGCAATTATGATTTTTTCTTG
>CALKWW010000038.1 GCA_938003945.1 uncultured Bacillota bacterium
TGGTAAAGGAAGAAGTTGTTAGCCTACCTATAAGGAATTGAAACTATGATAGATATACGGCCCTCTCCTTGTCTCCCTTGTTGTTAGCCTACCTATAAGGAATTGAAACTAACTTCCACCTGTTGCCGCATTTTAAACATGTAACGTTGTTAGCCTACCTATAAGGAATTGAAACTGTGAGAAGAAGACCCTTGCGCTGCGATACAAGGGCGTTGTTAGCCTACCTATAAGGAATTGAAACGTAGGATTAGTAATATCGCAAGTAATATAATCTTTTGGTTGTTAGCCTACCTATAAGGAATTGAAATCAGCAAAATGGATGGGAACTAATGGTAACCAAGTAGGTCATTAGCCTACCTATAAACTAGTGTTATTAACTTTTATAAGATTTTAGTTTTTCTGTCTGTGTTCTATTTAAAAAAAATGATAGCAGAGGAAACACCTCCACTATCATTTTCATCTCGCACCTTCAACTATTGAGGTTATTTTAATCTACAATGGCCTTGTCTTTCCATTTACCTTTTTTGTAGAAAATCGTGGTAGTAATAGCTCCGGCTATCCAGGCTATAAGTAGAGAGATAAAAACTGCCTCCGGCCTTCCTGCTGGATAGTCTGTACTCTGTGTAAAATGCGCAATGCCATATGCAATAGGCACTCGCAATGCGATTGTGGTAAAGAACGAAATCCACATAGGTGTTGTGGTATCACCAGCACCACGCATTACACCTGATAGGCACTGGGTCACCGCCATTGCAATATAGCCAACTGCAAGGATACGCATCATATACATACTCAGTTCAACTAGTTCATCAGTATCAGTGAAAAGGTGCATGAGATATTTTCCAAAAATTAATATAGTTATGGTTACAGCAGTTGAAATTCCAACTGCTATTTTTGTGCCGTCTCGTACTCCTTTTTCCACCCTATCCATTTTATTGGCGCCTATATTTTGTCCTACAAAAGTCGTCATTGCATCGCCAAAAGTAAAATTGGGCATCATAGCAAATCCATCCACACGCATTACAATGACATTACATGCAATGATCATTTCACCAAAGCTGTTGGTGAGCGATTGTACAGCAATCATTGCAAATGAAAATATTGCGTGCGTCAATCCAGATGGCAATCCCAGCTTTAAGAGTTTAGTGGAATATTCCCTTACTGGTACCAACATTTTGAGATTGAAATCAAAGACGTCCCTCATCTGTATCAATTTTATAAAACATAGGACGGCTGATATTCCCTGAGATATTACAGTCGCCAATGCAACGCCTTCAACTCCCATATTCAGCTTTGCAATAAATAATATATCTAGTCCCACATTGAGGGCAGTAGAGATTAATAGAAATACAAGAGCTGAGACTGAATCGCCTAGGCCTCGTAAAACACCTGATAGAATATTAAAATATGAAAAGCCCATAATCCCTGTAAAGAATATTACTAAGTACTCTGCACACCAATCAATTATCGAATCTGGTGTATTGAGGAACCTAAGCAGGGGGCGGGTTACAAGAGGTCCTATAATCATAATTATTATAGATACTATTGCAGTAAGAGTTATAGAGACCCCAATGGAGCGCGATAGGGCCTCACGATCCTCGGCGCCAAAATATTGTGCAACCATGATACCTGCACCTGTGGCAACTCCCACAAAAAAGACGAGTAAAAGATTCAATACCGGTCCAGCACTACCTACTGCGGCAAGTGCATTGTCACCAATATATTTGCCGACTATAATAGAGTCAGCGGTATTATAAAATTGTTGAGCTATATTACCAATTAGCATTGGAATTGCAAATTGAACAATTCGTTTCCAAGGTGTACCCTCAGTCATATTCTTTGGAGCAAGTAGTTCTCTAATTTTTGCCATATATATCCCTCCATTCAATAAAATTAGTAAATTTTCATTCTTCATATTATGCTATATTTATTCAAGTTCAGGGTTAGAGACGGCATTTTATGAACTTAAACAAATTCATAGATAACTTCGGTGACTATATATACTCTGTTGTAGACGGTTGAACATAGTCTCCGGCAATTTTATTTTAAATTTGGTTGATGTTATAAAAATTTGGGCGCTTATGTATAAAGCAAAGGTTTAAACGGCTCTACAATCAAAAAAGACCCATAAGGTCTTAGGGGAGTAAAACTTTATTTCTTTGGCAGCTTAAGAAATCAGTTTTTACCCATAGCTATTATAACACAAAAAATATTTATTGTGTTATAGCATTTACTTCTATATATTATAATATATTTATAGTTCTTTGTCTTGAGAATTAAGTACTAGAAATAATATATAGGACAAAAAATGGGCTACTTTGTAGTTATAGACGAAAGTACCAGATAGATAAAGTGATATATAATACAGGTTTATGATTTTATGGAATATAATGCATAGTTTAATTGCTTGAAATAGGAAATTCCTATATACTATATAATAGAAGATAGATGGGCATGTCTGATTGCAAGGAATTCCAAACTCACTAAGATATTGATTATATACAAGTTAGCTACTGATTATATATAAGATTGTACATAGAGAAAAAGCTTAACAGAATATTGTATAGGAAAAAAGTAATATACTGTTTTGGGGTTTAGTGTATATGCTGATATATAATCTTTGAAGGGTGGGAGGATATGGGATTTCCTAATAATTTTTTTTATGATATTGAAGATGAAAAGATAATAGAAGCCATAAGCACTATTCCCAGAGAGTTATTTGTGCCAGATAGATTTAAAGAATATGCCTATAAAGATGGAGCACTACCTATTGGACACGGACAGACCATCTCCCAGCCATCTTTGGTAGCATATATGACTCAGCTACTTGAACTGACAGAAAATAAAAGAGTTTTAGAGATAGGAACTGGTTCGGGTTATCAAACTGCTCTGTTAGCAAAGCTAGCCTATAGGGTATTTACTATTGAAATTATAGAGCCACTTCAAAAGGGAGCTAAGAAGTTATTGGAAGAGCTAGGTATTGACAATGTAGAATATAAAATAGGTAGTGGGTATGAGGGATGGGAGGAGCATGCTCCCTATGATGGAATATTGGTTACGGCTGCACCTCCCAAGGTTCCTGAAAAATTGCTAGAACAACTTAAAGACAATGGTAAAATGGTTGTGCCAGTGGGCAAATCTAGACGTATTCAGACACTCAAACGTATCACAAGGAGAGGGGAAGATCTCATTGAAGAGGATCTTCAATATGTTAGGTTTGTTCCCATGGTTGAAAAGTAGCTTTTAGGTGTTCAGTTCATACAAGACATAGAGAGGTTGAGTGGAATAGTGGCGTAGAATTTTATAGAGGAGGATTTAATAGTTATGTGGGCACCAATGTGGAATGACGCTGTAAAGATAGAAAGTGGAGGTAGATATCCACTACTTTTAAACAGATTTCACGATCATATGGAGGGACTATTGATAAAGGGGATAGTATCGCTAACTGACAGGCTGAGGTATATATCCTATTGTTGTTGGGCAATTGGAGATATTGAAAAGACCTGCAGGCTTGATAACTATAGTGAATTTGTAGAGGCCTTTAGGCGAAGGGAGAATGCCCTAGCCCTAGGATTGTATCTCCTGAAGCAAGAAGATTCGCGATATGATTCATATACAATATATGGATCGGACAGATTGAGTAGAATCACTCCTGACGATTATGGAAATTATAATTGTTCATTTAAAATGATGCAATCGGTTGATATGGGAGCCTATGAACTATATTACGGTGGTACCATGTATAATTGGGGACTTGTAGAGAGTAAAGATGGCATTGTACAACTGACAGGGGCTGGGTGGCGCCTACATGATATTGTCGCCCAATATTACATAGATACCCGTTACTATACTGAATACAGGGGAGAGCAGATGGTTCCGGGAGAGGTATTGATGGAATGGGCTGAGATAAACAGTTATGACAATATTATAGATGATTTTGCCCGAAGAGAGCGGGACTTTTACAAGGAGATAATATTCCGACTAGATGAGACAGATAAAGTCGACTATAGAAGGGATACATTTGCATTATTTTTGGAGTGTATAGATCAATGTAATCAAGCGAATATCTGTTTTAATGAAGATATCCTCAGAAATATCCATTATTTTGGTAGGTACTATGATGTGGATGGCAATGTGGTAGAATTTCAACAACCGGATTATTTTAGCGATGTAATATTTTACTGGAAGATATATGAGTTACACGTATATTTTAGATGGTGGGTTTTGGAATACTTTAAATACTTTCTCACAGTTTTAAAGTCTAAAGAGGGTGGTATGACAATAGAAGCCTTTATAGATTCCATTGATGTCAATAGTTTTAACAATATTGCAAAGGAATACTTATCCGATGATTTAGACTATTTTAATATGGAACTAAAAGATATTTTAAACATTATAGAGGAGCCGACCTACATAGATGATAAATATTCAGAGGAGACAATTACATTAAACAGTGGAAATATTGATGTCTCTGGGGATCTAGCAAAGTTCGTAATAGTAATGGCATCACTCTATCGTAAATTCGAGGTTCTAAGCGATGACAATAGATATTTATCAATTCGCGGGAAATTTGTGACCGACTATTGGTTTGACAATCTATTTATGGAGTTCGAAGGTATAGAGGGGATGTCAATAGCTCAATTTCTCGCCTATGTACTGAAAAAATATATAATTGAAAAACATGACAGGGCAATGTATGAAAAGAAAGACTTGAGACGTTGTTGGTTCACTAAAGAAAACAATCGATATATATTTCAAGCTGATACCTCATCTATTTGGCGACCTGCTAAGTACATGACTATTATGCGTTTTTTATTTGATATGAACTTAATAGCCTATTCAGATGATATACTCGAATTGACAGGGGAAGGAGTAGAGCTATATGAATATCTAAGGGGAGCGATTTATTTATGAGTAAAAATCTTGTAAAGGATTTTTTTGATAAGAGCACTCAATATGAGATTGCCGTATTTTCTACATTTGGTTTGAATTTAAATTTTCTAGAGAACTATTTACTAAAGTTAAATGGAATGGAATCGTGTGAGAGTATCAATATTTTTACGGATAGCTCTGTCTATGAAGGCTTTTCCAGCGATATCCACAATTACTATCCTAGATGGCTAAACAAAAAATACATGGTGACAGGCATTAAATCGAAGCATATATTTCATCCGAAGGTATATTTGATGGCCTCCGATAGGAAGGCTCAGATAGCCATAAGCAGTGCTAATCTCACTAGAGAAGGGATAACGAGCAATCTAGAGATGATGTCCATATTCAGTATTACTGAGAAGGATACTAGATATTCAAATATATTGAGGGATACCGTAAATTTTTTTGGTAAGTTGGCAGAGAAGTCCAAAAGTAAAATTGCAAGGGATAGGATTAAAGAGCTAGAGGCTATTGTAGCAAGGCTAACATTGGATAGTGGTAGCGATGATGTTCAATTTATACACAATTTAGATGAGCCCTTACTGGCCCAGATGGAAGGAGTACTATCCCGTGTGGAAGTGAAGAACATAAAGGTAATATCACCTTTCTATGATAAAGATTTAAATGTACTCTCTAGATTGAGAGAGCAATATCCAGATGCCACAATACAGATATATATTCAGCAGGACAAATCAAATTTTCCCATACGTGCTTACCAGGAAGGATGGGAAGGGGTAGAGTTACATCTCTATAGGGGGATTGAAAGATATATACATGGTAAAGCTATAGTGTTTCAAAGCGATGACAATGACTATCTATTTACTGGAAGTGCCAATTTTACAGAGAGTGCACTTATCAGGGATGGGAATGTTGGAAATATAGAGGCGGGGTTATTCGGGGTTATCGATAGTGATTCAGTGGAGGAAATCTTTTCACCCTTAGGTGTTCAGGCGGAAAAGATAGAAGATATAGACATGATCAATACCACTCATGAGCCGGAGGAAGGTTTTAAACAGGAGGACAGATGCATACACTATTTACTTGAAGCTAAAGAGGAGGATAAATCCATATTATTGACAGTGGATGATGAGGTTGATAAAAATGTATTTACGCCGGAGAAGCTAATATTATATGGAGCAGATGGAAATGTCCAAATAAACTTTACTACTAGAATTAAACCAAAGAGTTCTATAAAGGATATACATGCAGTTCAGGTGGTGGGAGCTAGTGATAGTGGACAGACGCTATTGAGTAATACAGTTTGGATATTGAGGCTAGAGGATAAAGAGGAATACAAAAGCCATACCAGATATAAGAGGATATTGAATAATCCCTATGAGTTGGAGGTCATACTCAATGACATTATGCTAAATGGAGACACAAAGGAGCTAGTGAATTTTTTAAAGACATTTGATATTCCATTAGATTTGATGTTTTCGCCGGCCAATGTCGAAAGGTTTATTGAAAGAAGAACAAAGGGAAATGTAATGGGTGATTTTATAGAGAGTAAGTACAATGTCTTTGCTATTGGGAATATATACGATCTATTTAACCAATTCTTAGATAATCTATATAGTAAAATGTGTAACCACTATAAAAATGTCCAACTGCAGAGATTACCTAATTTTATGCTCATATATGCTACTTTGTTTTCCATGATCCGATTTATTGACGATAACATATATGGTGCATACATAAAGAGCACACGAAAGATAGTTAAGGCAAAAAAATGGGCAGATATCAGAAAATACTATGATATGCTCTTGTGCTATATAGAAAAGACTTTGGGACTGATTTGGATGGGCAAGGGAGAATATATAAGTTTTGATGAGAAAGTTACACAAGCGATATCAAATAGTCAAGAGACATTAGGGGATGTAAAGACATTTTCTGAGTATATAAAGCGGGATTACCTAGCAATGTATAATGAAGCCATTGATATAGGTTTGGATGTTATAGACCATTTTAAGGAGATGAACTCTAATATAAAGGTCAGGACAGTTATGAATACAATTGTCGCTCCTATAGTTTCACAAAATGATGTCTATATAAATGATATAGATGAAATTTCAGGGTTGTTAGCTCAAAGTAG
>CALKWW010000039.1 GCA_938003945.1 uncultured Bacillota bacterium
TGATTTCATAAAAAAGATGTGTGAAAAGCATGCTGTCTAAAACTGGAATAACTTTTCTTATTTTTAAAAGTATGCTACAATGTTGTTAGTCAATTGCATATTTGTATAAAAAGGAAGTTGGGAAGTTGCAAAACATAATACTATTGATTCTATGTAAAAATATTGTATAATAGTGTAGTGTAATAATTATTAAAGGTAAGTAGAAGGAGGTAGTAAAACGGAGGAAAAGGGGCTTAAACAATGCAAAGCGCCTATATCAATACTATTAATAAGGAAATGAAATACTAAAATAATCATATTTCATAATGTTTTTATAGATAATATAAAGCTATATAATATGAAAGTGGACGGGCATCAGGGCACAAATAATATAATCATATTAGAATGCTAGATATTTTGAATAGATAGATTATATGTACCCTTAAATATAGGGACTAGATATAATATGGATTTTTAAAATCTACAAAATCCAAAAAAGTTTATCTAGTGTTTCGGCCTAGATGATCTTTTAGGAGGTAATAGCAAGCTTTTTAAAATCCGCAGGGTGGGGATATAGCGAAGCTATGCCTTTTTTATGTGTAGATAAAAATTCATAAGAAAAGATAGTTGCTAGCCTATGGGTTTAGGTGTTAGAAATAATATTTATATAAGAACGTGTTTTATATTATGATATTGGGAGAATGTGAAATGAAGAAGAATAATAGGGCTATAACCACAACGGTTCTTGTCATCTGGGATATAGTTGTAGCAATATTTTCTGTATACACTGCAGCATCCTATGTTTTTGCGAAGACAAAGGGTGTAGGAATATCTCTATTTGGTTATTATTCCATATTGTCAGCTATACTCCTAGTTATTTCTAGTGTGGTTTTTAAATGCTACAATTATATACTGCGCCATGTAGGTGCAAATGAATTAATACGCCAGTTTTTTGCTGTATTTACAGCTTCAGTAGCTTTTACTTTGATAATTAAATTTGATAGACGTTTAGCCTTTGGTATGGCTTTAGAGATAGCTGCACTGACGGGTGCAATGCAACTTATGCTCACTGTGGTGGCAAGGATATTTCCAAGGGCAGCTAGATGGTGTGTAGCCATTTGGAAGAAACGTCATATGGCAAATGGCAATGCAAAAAGGGTAATAATAATTGGCGCCGGCGATGCAGGTACCTATCTGGCGAAAAAATTACAATCAGACATAGATGATAACCGTATACCTGTTGCATTTATAGATGACGATTCATCCATGTGGAATAAGACCATATCGGGTATACCAGTTGCCGGTGGACGAGATAAGATAGAAGATGTAGCTAGGAAATATTATGCAGACGAGATCATAATAGCTATACCAAGTGCAGATAGGCAGGCTATGAAGGAGTTCTATGAGCTTTGTAGTGGTACAAAATGTGCTTTAAAACGCTATGGAAAGTTAATGGATATAAGTAAACGAGGATTAGAGAAGATAACAATAGATGATATACAGCTGGAAGATTTATTGGGTAGAGATGTGGTAGAACTTGACCTTGGAGTAGTAAATAGTTTTATACAGGGAAAGGTTGTACTAGTTACTGGAGGAGCAGGCTCCATAGGTTCTGAAATCTGTAGACAGGTATTGCAATACGGTGCAAGACATCTAATAATATTTGATATACACGAAAATGGTCTATTTGAGATTGACAGAGAATTGGCACTAGAATATGAGGGCACGGATCTCTATAGTCTTGCATTGGGTTCTATTAGAGATATTGAAAGAGTAGAAGATATTTTTGCGGAATATAATCCAGATATCGTGTTTCATGCAGCAGCTCATAAGCATGTACCTATGATGGAGTGGAATCCCAAGGAGGCTATAAAAAACAATGTATTTGGCACCATGAATGTGGCAAGGATGGCAGATAAGTATGGTGCCCAGAAGTTTATACTCATATCTACCGACAAGGCAGTGAATCCCACCAATATAATGGGAGCTTCAAAGCGTATAGCTGAGATGTTTATAAAGACATTTAACGCAGGTTCAGATACAGACTTTGTTGCAGTACGCTTTGGTAACGTGCTAGGTAGTAATGGAAGCGTAATACCTACATTTAAAAAGCAGATAGAGATGGGAGGACCGGTTACGGTCACCCATAGGGATATAGAGAGATACTTTATGACTATACCTGAAGCTGTGCAGTTGGTACTTGAAGCAGGTGCCATGGCAGAGGGTGGGGAGATATTTGTACTTGATATGGGTGAGCCGGTGAAGATATATGACCTTGCATGTACTTTGATAAGGTTAGCTGGACTTGAACCACATAGGGATATAAAAATTGAATTTACTGGTCTAAGACCAGGTGAAAAGATGTTTGAGGAGATAAACCTTTCAAATGAAGAGGTATCTAAGACAGCTAATGATAAGATATATGTAATGCAGGCAAATGGCTATGATCCTAATTTATTGTTTAAAGAGATAGACGAATTTCGAGCTGTGCTTGACTCTGAAGATATAGAAGATTTATATAGACAGGTAAAAAAGCTTGTGCCTACTTTTAAGTACAAAATATGTGATGGAAAGATACAGTCTGAAGGAAGGCGAATATATAATAAGTCAACTTATGGAACTGGTGCTGTGTGAGGGGCAGTATATTAGTGTTAGTTAGAATTAAATCTTGTAAGGGACACAATTTAATGCGCTTCGGGGAGATAATCGAATGAAAAGAATATTGTATTTTGGCTATTTTATTGTGACAACAGATTATTCCTTGCTAGTTGATAGATTAAAAGAAGTCAAGAAAAGTGCATCTTTGCCTTATAGGACAATTTTGTGTGATATGATTAAATCTTCTTTTAAATACAAAGCTAGTTTTGGTGATTATTTCTTGTATGAATTTTATAAAAAAAATGATGAACAGAGAAATAGCTATATTACAACTGGGAGATTGTATGAATTTTATACAAAGATGAACGACAAAAAAAAGAGGGAGATTTTCAGAAATAAGGCAAAGTTTAATGCAACTTTTGGTAGGTTTATTAGACGTGAGTTTCTGTTTCTACATGATTGTACTGTGGACAAGTTTTGCAATTGGGCAAGAGATAAAGATTGGATAATAGCCAAACCTAATGAGGGAGTTGCAGGCAGAGGGATAGAAAAAATTGATGTAAAAAACTATAAAAATCTAAATGAATTGTATTCGTATTTAAAGGACAATGAATTAGATTTAATTGAAGATTGTATTGAGCAACATGCAGATATGAACAAGATGAATCCATCATCTGTAAACACAATAAGAATTATTACGGTAAGGATCCAAGAAAGTACAGATATAATTGGTGCTGTTCTAAGAATAGGTGTAGATAGTCCTATAGATAATTTTTCGACGGGTGGAATAGCAGCTCCTGTGGATATCAAGAATGGAGTTGTATGTGATCATGCAATTTCCAAAAAGGATTCATTAGTATATGAATATCACCCTAGAACAAGATGTGCTATAAAGGGATTTCAAATCCCATATTGGAATCAGACATTAGAAATGATCAAAGAGGCATCAGAGGTTATACCAGAAGTTAAAACTGTAGGATGGGATGTTGCTATTACTAAAACTGGACCTGAACTTGTAGAGGGAAATGACAATTGGAATAAAAATGTATTCCAATTGTCGCATGGAGAAGGTAAACAGCATTTATTAGATAGATATACTTAGGATAAGGCTTTTGCTAGAAGTTAGAGAGAATTATAAATGCGTAAATATCCTATAATTTAGATAAAAAAGACGCATATAGAGGATGTTGTATATGAAACCTTATGCAGTTATTAAAAGAATATTAGATTTTGTTTTTGCGCTAATAATACTCATTATTCTTTCACCAATTTTTTTAATTATTGCATTGCTTATAAAAATAGATTCTAAAGGAGCAGTGCTTTTTAAACAAGACAGATTGGGAAAAAATGGTGAAGTATTTAAGATATATAAGTTTAGGACAATGTGCCAAAATGCCGAAAAAAAGGGAAGTGGCATATACACATATGAAGAAGACCCAAGAATAACTAAAATAGGTAGATTTTTGAGAAAAACTAGCTTAGATGAATTGCCTCAATTAATAAATATTATCAAGGGAGAAATGAGTTTTATAGGCCCTCGTCCTCCAGTTCCTTATCATCCATATAAATATGAAGAATATCCGATGGATGCAAAGAGAAGATTTGATGTTTTACCAGGTATGAGTGGATATGCACAAATAAACGGGAGGACAGATATTAGTTGGCCTGAAAAGTTTAAATATGATATCGAGTATGTAAATAATTATTCGTTTAGGTTAGATGCTAAAATCTTTTTCCTGACTATTTACAATGTTTTTGCCCGTAAGGACATTTATTCCAATAAGGTGAACAATAAGAAATACATTGAAAGAGAATCAAATACAGAATTATGAGTTGGAGGGAATATTGTGGATGTCTTAATTATTGGGGCGGGTAATCATGCAAAGGTTGTAATAGATATATTGGAAGAAAACAGAGAACATAATATTATAGGACTTCTAGATGACAATGAGGGTATACATGGAGAATATGTGCTAGACAAAGAGATATTAGGCAGCATTGAAAAGCTCAAAGAATTTAGTCCATTGGAAACTAGATTTATTATAAGTATAGGTGACAATAAAGTACGTCATAAATTGTATGATAAATTATTACGTATGAATTTTTCACCTATAAATGTTATTTCTAAACATGCTATTATTTCACAATTTGCTAAGCTTGGTAATGGACTGATTATAAATGCTGGTGCCAACATCCATCCAGATGCTTTGATACAAAATAATATTATAATTGGCATGAATGCAACTATCAGTCATGACGTAGTAATAGAAGACAGTGTTCATATTTCACCGGGTGTTCATTTGACAGGATCAGTTCATGTGGGCAAAAATGCAGATATTGGAACAGGTGCCGTAGTAATACCGGGTGTAAAAATAGGCAGGAACAGAATGATAGGAGCAGGCGCAGTTGTAACTAAAAATGTAAAGGAAAAC
>CALKWW010000040.1 GCA_938003945.1 uncultured Bacillota bacterium
CTTTTAAGCTGCTAAGCTGCAGTGAAGAGGAAAAAGAAAGCCTTGAGAGGAGATACTTTCAATTGGCATCTAAACTTAAAAGATACAGAGATTGATATTTGAGTAAGGGGTGATTATAATTACAGTCATATCTTACTTATAAACATAAATGCATGGGAGGAGTAGATATGTTATATAATTTATTGGGCAAAACTGGTATGAAAGTATCTAGAGTGGGGTTTGGAGGCATTCCCATACAGCAACTAGAACAAGATAAGGTGGATGCCATAATTGCAAAGTGCTTGGAAGTGGGCATAAACTTCTTTGATACTGCCCGAGGCTATACGGTCAGTGAAGAGTTATTGGGTAATGCACTCTATGGAAAGAGAAATGACATATATATAGCTACTAAATCTGGAGTTAGAGATAGAGATGCCATGCTGAGAGATGTGGAGATCTCTTTAAGGAATCTAAGGACAGACTATATAGATCTCTATCAACTGCACAATGTAGGGTCGTTAGAAGAATTAGAGCGAACCCTAAAGGATGATGGAGCTTATAGCGCACTAAAGGAGCTCAAGAATGAAGGCGTAGTAAAACACATAGGAATTACCAGCCATAAAGAAGAGATTATTGAACGAGCATTGGAAAAGGATCTCTTTGAGACAATACAATTTCCCCTAAATATTGTAGAGCGGCAGGGGGAGAGATTATTTAAAATGGCAGCTGAGGGAGGAGTCGGCACAATAGCTATGAAGCCCTTGGCAGGAGGCGCGCTCAGGGATGGTAGAGGAGCTATCAAGTTTATATTGGATAATCCTCATTTAAGTGTTGCAATACCTGGTATGGACAGTGTTGATCAGGTAGTTAAAAATAGCCAGGCGGCCGATGGAACTTGGCTTACTCAGGCAGAAAGAGAACATCTAATAGAAGAGGCAAGAGAGCTTGGAGAGACATTTTGTAGGAGATGTGGTTATTGCCTACCCTGTCCTGAAGGAATAAATATTCCCACTATGTTTTTGATGGAAGGCTATTATACTCGTTATGATCTGAAAGATTGGGCTAGGGAGCGATATAATACACAGGAGAAAAATGCAAGCGATTGTATAAAATGTGGAACTTGTGAGCCTAAATGCCCTTATGAATTACCTATAAGGGATATGTTAGAGAACGTAAATAGAATATTTGGCTAAGAATAGAGTTAGAGAGAGTAGACAGAGCCAATGTAGTTGATTTTGGCAAGACAGTTATCCTTACAGTAGTGAAACCTGAAGTTTACAAAGGCGAAGGATTTCAGTATTAAGGCCTTGAGAGTATAATTAGAGCTTATGGAGAATAGATGTAAACATCTACTCTATGAGCTCTAATTTTTCTCTTCTGGTCATTTGTTTAATTTCATACTCTCTTTTTTGAGCAGAAATTTTGTCAGAATGCTTTTCGAAATATACAAGCTTTACAGGTAACCGTCCTCTCGTGTATTTGGCACCTTTGCCCTGGAGGTGGGCGTTCAACCTCTTATGGAGATCATTAGTCCAACCAGTATATAGAGTTTCATCAGAGCACTTTAAAATATATACATAACACATTTAAAATCACCACTTCAGTATTATATCATATTTTTAATTGACATCCTTTATTTTGAGTATATATAATATGGAATGAGAAAGAACCATGTGCTAGTTTTCTGGTTCTGAGATTGCCAATTTGGAAATAGTGAGCAATTTAAATATAAAAAGAGAACATTTAAGCCAAGAGACTTTTTATATCAAATATCAATGGAAATTCACTATGAGACTGATTGACACTATATATAGTATTTGATATTATGTTCATAACACCATATAGTGTCTTTTAAAAGCGCTATATAATACATTGAACGAGTTTATTTACTAAAGGGGATGTTATGTTATATGATGACAAAGATAAGAAAGAGGGATGGAAGGGAAGTACCATTTAATATTGAGAAAATAGCAAATGCCATTTTTAAGGCGGCAGTGTCCGTAGGTGGTAGTGACTATGATATATCTATGGATCTCGCTCAAAAAGTGGTAGAATACATAGAAGACAATCTAGATACAGAAATACCAACCGTAGAGCAGGTACAAGATGTGGTAGAGAAGATACTGATAGAGAATGGTCACGCCAACACTGCAAAAGCCTATATATTGTATCGGGCTGAGAGGACGAGGGTTAGAGAGATGAACACTCGTCTAATGAAAGTGTATGAAGGCCTTACATTCAAAGAGGCACAGGACAATGATTTAAAGCGAGAAAATGCAAATATCAATGGAGATACTGCCATGGGAGTAATGTTAAAGTACGGCTCAGAAGGTGCAAAGCAGTTCTATGAAATGTTTGTATTAAATCCGAAACATTCACAAGCGCATAAGGCAGGAGATATGCATATTCATGATTTGGATTTTCTGACGCTTACCACAACATGCTGTCAGATTGATATAGAAAAGCTATTTAAAGGAGGATTTTGTACTGGACATGGTCATTTAAGGGAGCCAAATGACATACAAAGTTATGCGGCGTTAGCTTGTATTGCTATACAGTCTAATCAAAATGATCAGCATGGAGGACAAAGTATTCCGAATTTTGATTATGGAATGGCAAAAGGAGTAGCTAAGACATATGCACGTTTATACAGAGAGAACCTAGTAAAAGCTCTCGAAATAATGGCGGGCGATGAAGATGCTAACCAAAAGGTAGAGGCTATATCGGAAGAGATTAAAAACACACATGGTATAATACCTAGATTGGAAGATAGAGATGAATATATAGTACACGAAAGCGCTCATCTAAGGGGTCATTACGCTGATAGGAATATTATAGAAAAGGCGCAGGCATTTGCAAGGGAAAAGGCAGATAAGGAAATAGAGCGAAGAACTTATCAGGCCATGGAAGCTCTCGTTCATAATTTAAATACTATGCATAGTCGGGCTGGAGCTCAAATTCCCTTTAGTTCATTAAATTATGGGACTGATACATCCCCTGAGGGTAGGTTGGTTACCAAAAATCTTTTATTGGCAACGGAAGCAGGGTTAGGGAATGGTGAAACCCCCATATTTCCCATACAGATATTTAAAATAAAGGAAGGTGTGAACTATAATCCTGAAGACCCCAATTACGATTTGTTTAAACTTGCTTGCAGGGTCAGTGCACAGAGATTATTTCCTAATTTCTCTTTTATAGATGCACCTTATAATCTCAAGTATTATAAGCCAGGACATCCAGAAACCGAGATTGCCTATATGGGATGTAGAACGAGGGTAGTGGGCAATGTATATGATCCATCTAAGGAGATAGTCAATGGAAGGGGCAATTTGAGTTTTACTACTGTAAATCTTCCTAGATTGGGGATAACAAGTAATGGTGATATAGACATATTTTTCAAAAATCTTGATGGAGTCATCGACCTCGTAATAGAGCAATTAATTGAACGGTTTGAGATACAAGCTAGGAAGAAAGTGAAAAATTATCCATTCTTAATGGGACAAGGTATATGGCTTGATTCAGACAAGCTTGGGGAGGAAGATGAAGTTAGGGAAGTGTTAAAGCACGGAACCTTGTCTATGGGTTTCATAGGATTGGCAGAATGTTTAAAAGCACTTACTGGCTATCATCATGGTGAATCTGAGGAATCTCAAAAGCTAGGCCTTAAAATAATAGGACATATGCGTAAAAGGATGGACGAAGCAAGTCAAAAGTATAATATGAACTTTACTCTTCTAGCCACTCCGGCTGAAGGTACAGCTGGGCGCTTTGTAAATATAGATAGGGAGAAGTATGGAAAGATAGAAGGGGTTACAGATAGGGAATATTATACGAATAGTTTTCACATACCTGTATACTATCCACTAAGTGCTTTTGACAAGATAAGTCTAGAAGCTCCTTACCATGAGTTTACAAATGCTGGTCATATTACCTATGTGGAGTTAGATGGAGATCCTACTCAAAACCTCCAGGCATTTGAGAAGATCATTAGAGCTATGAAGGAGACAGGTGTAGGATATGGTTCTATCAATCATCCAGTAGATAGGGATCCTGTATGTGGCTATACAGGAATTATAGGTGATACTTGTCCTTCTTGTGGAAGAGAAGAAGGGGACGTAAAATTTGAGCGTATAAGGCGAATAACAGGTTATTTAGTAGGAACATTAGATAGGTTCAACGATGCCAAACGGGCAGAGGAGAGGGATAGGGTTAAACATTTTTCCTGTGGGCACTAAATTGGTATATGGGATGTGATTATATATGGGTTCCATGCTTAGAATAGCAGGTTTAGAAAAAGAATCGATCGTAGATGGTCCAGGGATCAGATTTGTAGTATTTGCGCAAGGTTGTAATCATAGATGCAGGGGATGTCATAATCCCCAAACCCACTCTTTCCATGGAGGTACACTCATAGATATAGATGAGATAATGGTTATGGTATCTAAAAATCCTCTGCTAGATGGTCTTACATTTAGTGGAGGTGAACCCTTTGAACAAGCAGATGCTTTTGCAGAGCTGGCGAAAAAGGCTAAATCGAATAACCTAAATATTATTACATATACAGGTTATACGTATGAAGAGATTTTAGCGACGATACCTTCCAAAATGGGATGGAAGGAACTTCTGTGGCAAACTGATATATTAATAGATGGTAAGTTTGATATAGGGCAAAAAAGTATGCTTTTAAAATTTAGGGGCTCGAAGAATCAACGTGCTATAGATGTTAAGGAATCGCAGGAGAGAGGTAATATAGTTTTAGCACAACTTTAAATTTTTTAGCACTCAAATGTTTTTGCTTTAGTTTTCGGATTTTCTTTTAGATCTCTAAAGAATCAATGGTTTCAGCCATTAATCTGTAAACAGTTAATAAAATGTTAGAAGTTAATGTGATTATAGGTTCATACAGTTTTATTTAATTTTTTGTAGAAACTCAAGTATTTTGGCTATTGACTTTATGATATAAATATGGTTATAATTAGTCGAGTTAAGTTTTATGGATAACTATATTGATGTGTTTCTGGTATGGATTATTCATATGCAATATCAATAGGGAAAGCGTTGATGAGAAGGAGTAGGAATGTTTGAAGTTCTTACAGAGAGTTCCCGGATGGTGAGAGGGGCAAGGACGGATATTCTGAATACATCTCTGAGCTGAACATTGAAAGGCATTGTGCCAAGTAGACTGTTTTCCGGATGCCTGTACACGTTATAGTACTAGAGTATAGAAATATTCTGTACTTGATAAGGTTAGCGTTGTGAGACACTAATAAACTGGGGTGGTACCACGAGATATAATAGCTCTCGTCCTCTTATTTTAGAGGACGGGGGCTTTTTTAAAAATATTGGTAAAGGAGAGATAATGATATGGTGTCTGTTGATGAGCAAATGAAGATAATAGCCAAAGGTGCGGAGGAGATAATTGAGAAAGAGGAGCTTAGAAAAAAGCTTCAAAAAGCTGGGAAGGAGGGAAGACCACTTACAGTTAAATTGGGGCTTGATCCATCGGCTCCAGATATCCACTTAGGACATGCTGTTGTACTTAGAAAGATACGGCAAATGCAGGATCTAGGTCATAGGGCGATCATAATCATAGGAGATTTTACTGGTATGATAGGAGACCCAACAGGGCGCTCAAAGGCAAGAAAACCTCTATCGAGAGAGCAGGTACTGCGAAATGCCAAGACCTATGAAGAACAGATATTTAAGATACTAGATAGGGATAAGACAGAGGTAAAGTTCAATAGTGAATGGCTCAGTAAATTGGATTTTGCCGATATAATAGAGCTTGCATCTAAATGCACAGTGGCTAGAATGTTAGAACGGGAAGACTTTCAAAAGAGATTTAGCGCTCACCAGAGTATAAGTCTACATGAGTTTTTCTACCCTCTCATGCAAGGTTATGACTCTATAGTATTAAAATCAGATATAGAGCTTGGAGGTACAGAACAGCGTTTTAATATCCTCATGGGCAGGAGCTTACAGAAGGATTATGGTCAAGAGAGTCAGGTTGCAATATTTATGCCATTATTAGAGGGAACTGACGGAATTGATAAGATGAGCAAGAGTCTTGGGAACTATATAGGGATCTATGAACCTGCGGAGGATATGTACGGTAAAGTGATGTCTATTCCAGATGATTTGATAATTAAGTATTTTGAGCTTGCAACTGATATTCATCCGGATGAGCTTGAGTCTAAGAAGGAATTACTCAAGAAGAATAAGGTAAATCCAAGGGATTTAAAGATGGAATTGGCAAGAGAGATAACTAGGTTGTATCATGGCAAGGAGGAAGCAATTAAAGCAGAGGAACATTTTAAATCGGTGGTCCAAAGGAAGGAAATCCCCGATGACATTCCTGAATTTGCAGTGCCGTCTGATATGATTGAAAATGGAACAGTAAATATGCCTCCACTTATGGTAGCTGCAGGTCTTACAAGTAGCAATAGCGAAGGGCGCCGGCTCATTGAACAGGGGGGCGTAAAGTTAAATTCTACTCCAGTAGAAGGTCATAGGGATATATGCATAAAGGACAATGACATACTACAGGTGGGTAAACGAAGGTTTGTAAAACTCATTGTCGATTGAGATAAATATACCTATAGAGGTTAACCATACTATGGGAACTCGATTACCTCTATAGGTATATTTTTTATAGGATTGTGTTTTCTAGAAGGAAAACTAGAAATCCTGAATTTCAAAGTACAAAGTACAATGAATAATTTTCTCTTGTATGCTATTGTGCGCAGTCCAAGTTTATTAAATTTTATTTAGTCTAAATGTCTCGCCATAGTTGAGAATAGTACGGTTGGCAGAATATCGAGCCAATCGTCTTATACCACGTTTATATAGAGATTCCCTAAATCGTAACTGTCTTTGAGGACATTTGACGGCACAAATTTTATCTTCTAGGGTAGTTGTGATATCTACAATTGAATTTGGTCTGCTAGAGGCATAAAAGGCAAATTGACATTTGGTATTTTTTAACACAGATGATGCTCTATGGGCTATTCGTCCCACATTCATATGGTTGGAGTATTTAAGTGCATTGAAGGGATATAGGAAATCAAATGCAAATATAATATCAGGTTTTATATCTAAAAATGCATTTTCGAGCATAGGTTTTATATTTTCTATCTTTTTAAGATCCATACTAGGGAGATGGAAAAGCTTCGTATCTTTAATCCCCAATACATTTGCTGCCTTTACTTGTTTAGTCTGTCGGTTTTGGATTAGGTTTCTTAAGCTCATACATTTTCCATCATTTACAACATTTATAACAGTTATATCACAATTACGTTGGCTCAAATGTTTTAGTGTGCCTCCTACATATAGGTTCAGATCATCTGGATAAACAGTGATGGCCAGTATTTTTGAATTTGGTTTGAGGATTATATTTCCATTATATATAGCTTCTTTTTCATCTGTTGTAAGCTGTATTTTGAACAGATTTCTTATATATAGGACAAGACCTATAGTAGCAATACTTCCCAATACGGGTATATAGGTATGGCGGTTTTTGCTCATATCGTCTATGCTCCTTTATATTGGTTTTGTATATATTGTGTGTGAGTTTATTAGTTTTTATTCTAAAGGCATTGGGATTTTATAGACTACATAACAGTATTGGATTCTCTCTCTTATCAAATCCTAATATCGAGCTCATCTCTTGCTACTGAGGTTGTAAATATATATCTATATATAGAATTTCTATCCTTGAGCTTGGAGTAATTAATGTATTTCACTGTGAAACCATGTGATTTTAGAATTTGAGTTATATTTTCATTGTGTTTTTTTATTAAATCTACTGTAGTATCAGAAGATAGTATATATATATTTATATTTTTATCAATGCCATGGATAAATAGCTCTATCCTACCAAGATGGGGAAAATCTGACCACAGAAAAAGATTATAGGGCAAGCTCTTTCCCTGGTGTCTAGGATATTTTTTACTTATCCATAATTCGCCAAACAAAAGTTTATTATCATATACTGTAAATATGGGAATTAACCAGAAGGGAAAATTATCTTCTATTTGAATATTGAGTACTTCTGCTATATCAGCTTCAATAAGGGAATAGAGTTCGGACACGATACTATCATCTTCTATATATTTTAGTTTTGATTCAAACAAGGTCATCAGTTCTTTTTTAAAATCCATATCTACCCCAGGGAATAATAGATCAATATATTGGAGATTAGATAGTTCTTTTTCGAATAATTTGTATATATTTTTTCGGATTTCTGTTGGGAATAATTTGATATATGATATAATGTCATTTGTTCTATGGTGTATATATTGTATATTACTATTATCTACGGTGTGAGTGAGGTTATGAATAATTCTATTGAATTCTAAGAAAGCTTTAGGCTCTTGTATAATATCTTTTATATCTATTGTGGTTCCACTTTCGTTCACGTTTTTTAGAATCTGCACTAGCTCAAGGGATTTTTCTTCGAATACAAATATAAACTTGTCTACAATTTCTACGTTCTCAGGGGTTACACTCATATCAAGTTCTTGAAGGATATCTAAAATTTGTTGCATATTATATTCCATAGAGACCTCATTATCTATGCCGGCTGATAATCTTGTAGTTATATTGATATATTCACCATTATGGTATCGTATTATGGCAACCATCTTATCTAAAGCATCTGATATATATAATAGATCTTCAATAGTCATATCTTGCAAAAGAGCGCGAATTTCTTCTGGAGATATTGCAAATTTTTTTAACTGCTCACATATGGTTTCCCTCTTGTCCTCGTCTATTAGAGAGCTTAATTTCTCTAAGTTAATACCTATGGAAAACCCAAGTCTTTGGATATAGGCCAAATTGGCTTTTGTATGCTTGATATTTAGGGTAGCTGCGATTGTGGGAGTGTTGTCTACTGTATCTAATACTGTTTCATCTATAGATAGGTCTTTCAGATTCAATATTGTAGAGGTAATATCATCTTTGTTTTGCAAATTTTCTAGAGGCTCATCATCTATGTCTGTATTTTCATAGAGTTTGGTTATAAGTTGATTTATATATGAAATTTTCATATAATTCCCACCTTGTATATCTGTTAAAATAGAGTATAGAGTATATTTATATAAAAATCAATGGTTATGCTCTAGCTTCTGACAAAACAATAAGGCATAATTTTATTATAAAGTGTTGAAAACCCAAAACAGTACTTGATGTACTACATATTTCTATCTTTACAATTTCAATTTCATAGTTATAGAAAATATTATTGATGACGTGTAGCTATAAATATGATACAATAAAAAACATGATACTTTTAAAGGCAAATATTACATTTTAGAGGAATGACAACGAATATGCCTTACTGTTCAAGTTGTGGTATCCCCATTTCTGCTGAACAGCAAGATTCATATTACAAAATTCCGCATCTATATTCTTTTAAATATGCAGGATTTTGGAGGAGATTGGTTGCATTTCTCATTGATTTATAAGTAATGTTTGTAGTTCAAAGTCTTCTTGCACTTGGACTGCAAGGAATGAACATCTATGATTTTACAGATCCAGATCTATAGGCAACCAATAAGGTAATATCTGTAACTATAACTTGGTTATATGATGCGAATTTTGAGTGTTCTGCTTTACAAGCTACACCGGGAAAAATGGTTTTAAATATTATAGTTACGACTATTAAGGCAAGAGAATATCCTTTGGCAGGGCGACAAAGAGATAATTTTCTATATACAGATTCTACAATATATGATAAAATATGATCATAAAGTCAGTTCTACTTTTTAGTCTAGCTAAATAAGTATCAATGTGTAGCCATTATTGGATATGGAGAGGGTGATGCTTTTGTTAAGGTGGTGGATTTTCATATCTATAATAGCCCTTGTAATAGACGCTTTTACAAGTAATCTCTTTTTTATATGTTTTACTGCAGGGGGATTAGTGGCTATTTTAGTCAATCTCTTAGGTTTTTCTCCAATGTTTCAAGCTATAATGTTTTGTATAGCGAGTATAGCATCTATTCTATTTATTATTCCATACGTAAAGAAACATTATAAAAAGGGGATGGGAGAGGTAGTACCGCTAGAGGACAGGTATATTGGCAAGGAAATAGAGTTAGAACAGGACATACATGATAGTACGACTATGCAGGTACAAGGTATCTATTGGACTATAAAAAATGTGGGATCACCTATGAAGAAAGGGGAATGGGCCATAATTGTAGGTGTAGAGGGAAACAAATTGTTAGTAAAAAAGAAAAGTGAGGAGGAATAGTATGTTTTGGATTATACTTGGGCTCATCGTCATAATAACTCTTATGTTTTCTATCAAAATTGTCAACACAGGATATGTATATGTAGTGGAAAGATTTGGTCAATTTTATAAAGTGCTAGAGCCTGGATGGCATTTAATTATTCCATATGTAGATTATATTCGGGCAAAAATCTCTACTAAACAGCAGATATTGGATATAGATCCTCAAAGTGTTATTACCGAAGATAACGTAAAGATAAGTATAGATAATGTAATATTCTATAAGGTGATGCAGGCGCAGGATGCAGTATATAATATAGATAATTATAAGGCAGGTATAATATATAGCACTATCACAAACGTAAGGAATATTGTGGGATCAATGACTCTTGATGAAGTTTTGACTGGAAGGGATAAGATAAATAAAGAACTTCTTGAGATTGTAGACAAGATTACCGATTCCTATGGAATAAAGATCCTCTCTGTTGAGATAAAAAATATAGTACCGCCGGCAGAAATTCAAGAGGCTATGGAGAAGCAGATGAAAGCAGAGCGAAATAAGAGGGCAGCCATACTTGATGCGGAGGGCAAGAGGCAGAGTGCTATATCTATAGCAGAAGGTGACAAACAATCTAAGATATTACAAGCAGAGGCAGAAAAAGAAGCAAATATACGCAGAGCGGAAGGTATGCGCGAGGCGCAACTTTTAGAGGCAGAGGGAAAAGCAAAAGCTATAGAGGAAATTGCCATTGCTGAAGCTAAAGCCATAGATCTTGTAAACCGATCCATAATAGAATCAGGTACAAATGAGACAGTTATTGCACTCAAGCAAGTGGAAGCCCTTGAAAAAATGGCAGAGAGTCCATCTAGCAAGTTAATTCTTCCCAATGAGAGTGTAACCTCACTAGGTAGTATAGCGGCAGTATCGGAAATGCTCAAATTAAATAGAGAATCAAAAGATGGGGTAAAAAAATAGTATCGAATAAATTTAACTAAAAGCATAAAGCCTATTTATTCATACTCGAATTACTGAAATATGTTAAGTGCGCAATCGGATAATTTTGAAGTATTAACTGGTTAAAATAGGTAGAATATCTAGATATTCTACCTATTTTTTTGCCATACAGCTAGATATTCTTCAATACATATCTCTTCCCGCAAAAATTTACTACTTGGATTTGTCTTACATATCTCCTTAAAAAGTTTTTGAAATTGAATTGGAGGGTCAGAGGCAAATCCAACTAGATACATAAGCTCCATTTCGGCAACTTCACTAGATGCCATTATCTCAGGTCTTGATAGGCATTGTATGGGATATTTCTTATTTGTATCGAAGGCTGCTATGGAAAAATTGCCTCGAAAGACATGGTGGATCCTTTCGATATAAAGAGAATTATATATATTGGCTATTATAAGTCCACGATGGTTTAATATTTTTTTCCCATCTTTAAGTAGCTTTATGAGATTGCATTCATGTGTTATGTTATCAAATAATATTATAATGTCATAAGTTTCTTTTTTATTCCATAGAATATTGTATCCGTCAGAGCAGGTTATGGAAACCACACTGTACCCGCGATTCATGAGGGTGTTTGGGATTATGGGATTATCCCCCAAAAACAGAATGTCACCCATAGCCTCTACTGGAAGTTTGTTTAATATCTCCGTTATAAGATCGTTTTTTATAGGTAGGAATTCCCTCCACTTTTCCACGAACTTTTTTCGATCATTTTGATATATATTTAAATAATCGATATTGTCAAGCATCTGCATATCATAGTTTTTTTCAATATAGTTTTCATTACAGTGGAGCAATTCAAATCCTGCAAGTCGTGTTCTGAGGAAAAAATCGCTGAACATGAAATGTGTGGAGGAAAATCTCTCATCGAAATCACCTATATGATCTATGACTTTTCTTTTAATAAGAAGACAGTCTTCGTCTAGAACGTCCACTATATGAGAGCCCAATTCTTCCATTGTAGAGGTTTTTGTTTTTCGCTTTGTTCGACCGATTAGTCCTATATTTTCAGATAGTTGGGCGCATGTCAATAGCTCCCTATCCCAATTAGCGGATACTGTGACATTTGGTGACAACATGACTAGTAGATCGCCTTTGGCTATTTCTAATCCATTATTATAGGCTAGACTAATATTCATATCATGGCATGATATATATTTATATTGTGAATGGTCTATATTTATATCGTTAGGGCCAGTATAGACTACTATAATTTCGTATGGCGATGTAGTAAATTTATTGATATTGTCTATACAAGTTTTTAAATTCATAGTCTCAGTTAGAATAATTATACTGAAATTTGGTTTCATTATATCATTCTCCAATCATTTAGTTTATGTGAGTCCAATAGATTAAATCTAGGTCTATAGGTTCAACTATCTACGCATAATTGTGTTTATCTAAATCTTAAATAAATCAAGTTTACTTCATAATATGAGAGGTTTGTTATATTTGTTCAATATTTGGGAGAGTAGAGGAATATATATGAAATTGACTATATTATATACATGCATTAAAATGATACTAGAAAATTTCATATTAAGGTGGTATAGATGAATAATTCTAAATGCGAGATACGTAAGTTTATAGAAAAGCATAGAAAAGAGTTAAATGATGATATTAAGCAATATATGGATGATAGAATATTTAATTCATTTATAGGTCATAATCTCTTTAAAGATGCCTCTACTATATTTATATATGTCAGTTTTGAAGGGGAGGTGGACACCCATAGACTCATTGAATATGCATTAAAAAAGGGAAAGACCATATGTGTACCTAAGATAACCAATAAGGACAAAGGGATGGAATTGTTTAAGATAGAAAATACTGATTCCCTCGTACCTGGTTATTGTGGAATTTTAGAACCACCAAGTGGTTCAGAAAAGTTGTCTGTTGAACATGTGGATTTGATTGTAATGCCAGGTTTGGCATTTGATATATGGGGAGGGCGAATAGGTTATGGAGGTGGTTTCTACGATAGGTTGTTGTGTAGTTCTTCTAGAGAGGTCAGCAAAGTGGCACTTGCATATGAATTCCAAGTGTTTGATAGGGTTCCTACAGATAAATGGGATGAGGGGATAGATATGATAATAACAGAAGAGAGAATAATTGAATGTAGAAATGAAAATAGATAAGTTATCAGCTATGGTGTATATATTTTTTAAATGTTATAATGCAGACAGGGTTGTGATATTATAAATCAATATGATATGTAAGAACAATCAGTTTTTGTGAGAATCTAAGAATTTAAATGTGTATTTATAGATAAAGAACTTGCCCGAATATAAAATAAAATGTCGAAAAAGATGTTGACAAAGTAAAAACAATTTGTTACTATATAAAAGTCGTCGGATGACGGCAGCTTGAACCTTGAAAATTAAACAGTGTATTAGGATATGAAACCCGAAAGTTTCA
>CALKWW010000041.1 GCA_938003945.1 uncultured Bacillota bacterium
TCTGCTATAGAGAGATGAATAAGGAACCTCCTCTTGTAAAATTCAATACTATTTTATAATATGCCCATACAATTGGCAACTGCTGTATTTTATTCAATAAAAAATGAGTCCCGATAAAAATAGGACCCATTTCTTATTAAATCAATTAACTATAGGGTTATAATGTCGTAGCCTTCTTTCATGTAGCGCTCTATAGAGGGATGCCCTTTCAGCTCATCTAGAAGAGGTATCCCAGACTTCTCATTATACTCTAGAACTCCCATGGCCTTAGAACACGCTCTGCACACTCCATCTATCAAGCCCAATTCCTTTACCTCTAAAAATAGAGGGTTCTCTTGCTCTTCCTGCTCCTTTATAACCTTTGTGGCTGCGCCTTCCAATATAATCTTTGCATCATAGCCCTTTTCGTGAAGTTCTTTAGCGTATAAAAGTACGTGGGAAAAACACATTCCCTCTGATCGAAATACAAAAAATGCTGTCTTTTTCATATAAAATCACTCACCCTTCTTATATAATATATATTACAAAACCTTACATAAACTCTTCGAGGAGTTTTTCTGCATCCATTGGATCCAGCTCCCTATCTACAAGGGGAACACCATCCCTTATAAAGTCAAACCGATCCTCATATGTCTGCTTTTCTACCTTATACAATACTCCTATAGGTATCTTGTCCCCAAATTCCAATGCCTTTTTGGTAGCCTCTTCCCTATCAGTATAGTCATAGCCATCAGGAAGATGATATACTCTGTCTCGATACCAGCGAAATGTATTTACTCTATTCCAAACCACGCATGGTTGAAGTATGTCTAATAGTGCATAGCCTTCGTATGTGATTGCTTGCTTCATAAGATCCACCAGATGAGGTATATCGCCCGAGAATCCTCTAGCAACAAAGCCGGCGCCGGCTGCAATAGCCAAGGTCATTGGGTTTATAGGTTCAAGCTTTACACCGTCAAATTGCATTGTGGTCTCTTGACCCATTGCTGTCGTTGGCGACGCCTGTCCCTTAGTCAGACCATATACTTGGTTGTTGTGTACAAAGTGGGCTATGTCAATATTTCGCCTTATGGTGTGGATGAAGTGGTTGCCTCCCTCACCATAGGTATCCCCATCACCTGACTCTACTATCACCTTTAGATTCTTATTGGCAAATCTAATACCTATAGCAGGAGGTAGTGCTCTTCCGTGAAGCCCATTAAAGCCATTTACAT
>CALKWW010000042.1 GCA_938003945.1 uncultured Bacillota bacterium
AATACATGGGTAGCACAGCATCAGATAGCTCCATCATCTGATGGCTATTGGTATATCTACTATAGAGCGAGTGTTCCATGGGCTCATGTAGAGATTAAGTAGTTATGGTGCATGTAGAGATAATAGATCCGAGATAAAACCATAAATTACTGTTAGGTAATATAGTGCCCAGATAATCTCAATAGGGAAACGGGAGGTGTTCATCATGCGTTAGTTAAGCAATAGGTGATAAATTATATTTGAGGGGATTTAGTTAAGAGTAAATTATAAAAAGAGATTGGGGGGAAAAACATGGATAGAAGGAAAGTATTATCTTTTTTGATAGCTCTAATGTTAGTTGTGCCATTGTTAGCTGGTAGCACTGGGAAATTAAATCAAGCTAGGGCAGCGCAACAGACAGATGTTACCGCAGTATCGCAGGGGGGTTTTAACTATGTGGATGCTTTCGCCAAGTCCATATTGTACTATGAGGCGAGTTGGTGTGGACCTGATGCAGGGGAGAATCGCCTTGCTTGGCGGGGTCCTTGTCATATAGAGGATGGAGCAGATGTGGGATTAGATCTTACTGGTGGTTTTCATGATGCAGGGGATCATGTGAATTTTGGATTACCTCAAGCCTACTCAGCTTCTACTCTAGGTTGGGCATATTATGAGTATAAGGATGTGTTTGAGGAGCATGGTCAAGCAGAATATATGTTAAGAATACTCAAACATTTTACAGATTACTTTCTTAAATGTTATCCAGATAAGACCACTTTCTATTATCAGTTAGGAGATGGCACAGTGGATCATAGTTATTGGGGTCCGCCGGAGCTACAAGATACTGATAGGCCTGCACTCTATGTGGCTACACCTGAAACGCCAGCTTCTGACATTGCAGGTCAAACTGCGGCAGCCCTTGCATTGATGTCACTTAACTATGCAGATTTGGACGCATCATATAGTCAGAAATGCCTTACTGCAGCCAAGGATCTCTATGAGTTTGGTAAGGAGTATAAGGGACTAAGTGAAAGTGGTGGTTTCTATGGTTCGAGTAGCTATTGGGATGAGTTGACATGGGGTGCTATATGGCTCTATATTGCCACAGAAGATGAGAGCTATATGACAGATATTGAATCTTTTTTAGATTCAAAGGGCATCACCGACGAGACAGGTTATAACAATAGTTGGACCCATTGCTGGGACGATGTTTGGGGTGGTGTATTTGTAAAGCTTGCCCAGATAAGTGATCGTCCACTTTATAGGGAAGTTGCTGAGTGGAATCTCAACTATTGGATAAATGATATTTCTAGAACTCCAGGTGGGCTTACGTATCTCAACTCTTGGGGTGCGCTACGATATACTGCGGCAGAATGTATGTTGGCTCTAGTATATTATGAGACCACTGGGGAGTCAAAATACTTAGATTTTGCAAAGTCTCAGATAGACTATATACTTGGGGATAATCCCATGGGTATATCCTATGAAGTGGGATTTGGAGATAATTATCCAATGTTTCCCCATCATAGGGCTGCAAGTGGGAGACTAGAATCCCCACCTGCCAATGAGAGCAAGAACGATCCTCAAAAACATCTTCTCTATGGTGCTCTTGTAGGTGGTCCAGACTTTAACGATAACTATGAAGATGATGTGGATGCCTACGACCACTCTGAGGTTGCAATAGATTATAATGCAGGGTTTGTAGGGGCACTTGCGGGGATAGCAAAGTACTACGGTTCAGGGCAGATTCCTGAGCCTATACCAGGAATTGAACCCGATACTCCAGCTTACTTTGTAAGTGCCTATGTGGAAGAAGCTACTAGTCAGTATACAACTATAAAGGCATATATTCATAATGATTCCCTTCTTCCCCCAAAATGGGAGACAGAACTTTCTTTCCGATATTTCTTCGATCTATCTGAACTCTATGAAGCAGGTTACACTGTAGATGATGTAACAGCGTCAATATATTACGGACCACAGAATGGGACACTTTCAAAGATACAGGCTTGGAATAAAGATGCACACATATACTATGTGGAAGCGAGCTGGCCTGATTCGAAGCTCTATGGGAAGGTGGAATTCCAATTTTGTCTTGCATCCTATAATGCATCAGTATGGGATCCATCTAACGATTATTCTTTCCAGAGGATTCCTAGTTCAGCCCCTGATGAGATGATTCCAAATATTCCTGTATACCTCAATGGGGAACTTATATTTGGGGAAGAGCCACCTAAAGATGGTGGAACTATACCAGAGGACCCAGATGCTCCACCGGCTGCACCAAAGGGTATAAAGGCAACGGCATTGAGCACTAGCAGTATAGATATTGAATGGGATAAAAATACAGAGTCAAATTTGGCAGGATATAAGGTATATAGGAGTACATTGAGCAATTTCATACCAGGTAGTAGTAATTTCGTAAAACAAGTGACTACAAATTCCTATACAGACACAGAATTGAATGCCGATACCACATATTACTACAAAGTTACAGCAGTGAACACCAATGGCGATGAATCACAGCCATCAGCTCAAATTAGTGCTAAGACAGAGTCAAATGGTGGTACAGAACCATCTCCTGGCTATACTGAGATAAGTGTGCCATTTACTAGCGATGGAACAGGTGAATTCTATTGGAGGACAAATAAGCTCTCCACCAATCCCAATGATTGGGGAAGGTATATAAGTTCGTGGAATCTCGACGTATTAGAGATCAATGGAGTGGACTATACAAATACATGGGTAGCACAGCATCAGATACCTCCATCATCTGATGGCTATTGGTATATCTACTATAGAGCAAGTGTTCCATGGGCTCATATAGAGATTAAGTAGTCATATGTAGGGCTTAAATAGCTGTTATCAAAATAGGGGAGTGCTCTATGGGCATTCCCCTATTTTGATAACAGCTTATTTACTGGGTAGTAATATTGTTGTCATGCAGGAGAATAGATTCGAATAAAGTGCTGAACGTCATAGGGGATGTATTTAGTAAGACGATATATTGATGTATATACTTACGGATTGCCTATAATATTTCCCAGATTATTGAATAATATATATGTAGGCTTATTCACTATAATAAGCAAATCATATGATATAATGGTATATACAGATATTCAATATCTATAAAATAAAGAAATTAGTCAAGTCTGTAGAATTAAGGCATTTAGCTTTGAACTTGGCTAAATTCAATAAAAGCATATAGCATTCAGGAGGTAGATATAATGACGATAGCAATATTATTAGATCAGCCTAGAAAGAATCATCTACCAGGGGAGGAGGGAGTCAGAGAGGACTTACAGAAAAGGAAAATTGCCAATGAAGTGGAAGAAGTTTTGTCAAAACGGTATGAATGTATAACTATTGTAGCTGATAATAACTTTGTGTTAAAGCTTCAAAAAGAGAATGTCGACATGGTCTTTAATCTATGTAATGGTATCCATGGAGAGACACGATTAGCCCAAATCCCTGCAATATTAGAATTTTTCAATATTCCATATACAGGTTCTTCAATATTAGGACATACTCTATCTATAAACAAAGTCATCTCATCTAGGATCTTTGAAAGTGCAGAGATAAATACACCTAAATTTTTGACAATCTATGATGAAAGAGATTTAGAACAACTAAAAGCAGAGGATATCAATTTCCCAGTAATTATAAAGCCCGCTGATGAAGGCTCCAGTAGAGGTGTACATCAAGACAGTCTGGTATATGATATGGAGTCTTTAGAAAAGAAGGTAAAAGAAGAACTTATACTATACAATCCACCTATTATGATAAATGAATATGTAGACGGCAGAGAGTTTACAGTAGGTATTTTAGGTTATAGGGATGATGTTGAGGTATTACCCATATTGGAGATCAGCTATGACAATCTTCCAGATCACCTACCTAAATTCAGCAGTTTCGAACTGAAATGTCACTATGATGGGTATAAGTCGGAGGATATATGTCCTGCCATTTTAGATTATGAACTTAAAAATGCGATTGTGGACATAGCAAGAAGGGCCTATGGTGTTCTTGATATAAGGGACTACGGTAGAGTAGATGTAAGACTAAAGGACGGTGTCCCGTATGTACTTGAGATAAATTCTCTACCAGGTCTGGTGAGAGGTTATAGCGATATAACTAAGATGGCCGAAGTTGCAGGTATAGGGTATGATGGCCTCATATACTCAATAGTTGATAGTGCATTTGCCCGTTACAATCTATTTGAGCAGGAGGATGACGTGGTCTAAATAAGGGTAAAGAAATCTAGTGGTATTTATGCTGCTAGATTTTTTTGTGTCAAAAATATGTTGTATTCTTTTTGATATACATATATAATATAATATAGAACAACACAAAACCAAAAAAACAAAGATTGAATAATTTGTTTTAGGAGGGTAGTACATATGGATATAGAAAGAGATATACGGGAGCAGTATAAAGCTGCTAAGGAACAATACGAAGCTTTAGGCATAGATACTGAGGCTGCTATAGAAGCTGCCGACAAGGTTCCTATCTCTATACATTGTTGGCAAGGCGATGATGTAAGGGGTTTTGAACATGCAGATCGTGAGCTAACAGGTGGTATACAGGTAACAGGCGCTTACCCTGGATGTGCTAGGAATGGGGAAGAGCTTAGAGGAGATCTAGAAAAGGCTCTCTCATTAATACCAGGCACTCACAGGGTAAATCTCCATGCCATATATGCAGAGACAGGGGATGAAAAAGTAGATAGAGATAAGCTTGAGCCAAAACACTTTAAAAATTGGGTGCTTTGGGCCAAGGATAAGGGTTTAGGACTTGATTTCAATCCCACTTTTTTTTCCCATCCTCTAAGTGATGATGGATTTACTTTAGCTCATGCAGATCCTGCTATAAGAAACTTTTGGATAGAACATGGAAAGGCGTGTAGGCGCATTGGTGAATATTTTGGGAGGGCTCTTGGCACTCCATGTGTGACAAACATATGGATACCAGATGGATTTAAGGACAACCCGGTGGACAGATTTGCACCTCGTGAGCGTCTAAAAGATGCCTTGGATGAAATTATAAGCGAGCCCATATCTAAGGAATATAATTTAGATGCGGTAGAGAGTAAGCTCTTTGGAATAGGTTCTGAGAGCTATGTAGTAGGTTCGCACGAGTTTTACATGGGCTATGCTATGGAGAATAATATCCTTCTATGCCTAGATGCGGGTCACTTCCATCCAACGGAGCAGATTTCAGACAAGATATCAGCAATACTACAGTTTGTACCGGAAATACTCCTTCATGTAAGTAGACCTGTGCGTTGGGACAGCGATCATGTGGTGACCTTTGATGATGAACTACAAAATATAATGCATCAACTAGTGAGGGGAGATGTGACTCATAGGGTGCATATAGGCCTTGATTTTTTTGATGGCAGTATAAATAGGGTAGCAGCATGGGTTATAGGTACAAGAAATACCCGAAAGGCACTATTAAAGGCATTTCTAGAGCCAGTAGAGCGATTAAAAGAGGTAGAAAATGAGGGTGACTATACTACAAGGCTTGCTTTGACAGAGGAACTAAAGACATACCCTTTTGCGGCAGTTTGGGATTATTATTGCCTAACTAGAGGAGTGGCAGTTAGGGAACACTGGCTAAAAGAAGTGTTAAACTACGAAAAAGAGATACTTAAAGAGAGATCGTAACTTTAAAAGGTCAACAATTTAGCAATGAAAAAGGAGCGATTTGCTAATATGTCAAAAGGAGGGTTAGTGTGGAGAGAGTTTCCTGTATTGCAATAGATTTAGGAGCTTCTAGTGGTAGAGTTATTCTATCAACATTTGACGGTGAGAGTATAGAGTTTGAAGAGGTATATAGATTTCCTAATAAGGCTATAAAGCTAGGCGATAGGCATTATTGGAACTTTCTGGGATTATATAATGAAGTTCTGGAGGGATTAAAGGAAGCTGCTAAACGAGGAGAGAATATAATAAGTATAGGCATAGATACATGGGGGGTAGACTATGGATTATTGGACGAAGAAGGGAATTTGATAGGATTGCCCATACACTATAGAGATGATCGGACCCAATCAATTGTAGATGATGTGGAGGGTATATTACCGTTTAATGAAATCTATAAAAAGACTGGCATTCAGAAGATGGCCATAAATACTCTCTATCAGCTCTGTTCTGATAAGGCCATTCGCTCTAATATATTAGAGAATGCAGACGCATTATTATTTATTCCCGATCTTATTAACTATTACCTAACTGGAGAGATGTATAGTGAATATACTGTGGCATCTACTTCTCAGCTACTAAATGCTGAGGAGCGAGGGTGGGATATGGACATAATATCAACTCTTAAATTGCCCGCACACATATTCCAACCTATAATAAATCCAGGTGAGATCTATGGATATCTAAAGAAGGATATAGGGGAAGAGCTTGGCCTGCCCTGTATTCCTGTCATAGCTGTAGCTTCCCATGATACTGCCTCTGCTGTAGTTGGCACTCCTTTAGAGGGCAGTTCAAGTGCATATTTGAGTTGTGGCACTTGGTCACTACTTGGGGCAGAGGTCGACGCTCCCATAATAAGTAGAAGATCTCATGAGCTCAACTTTACAAATGAAGGTGGTGTAGAGGGAACAATAAGACTACTTAAAAATATAAATGGACTTTGGATCATACAACAACTCAGGAGTGCATGGAGCCAAGATCAATATGAAGTATCGTTTGGCGATATAGCAGAAGCTGCCAAGGGGGCAGAGCGCGCCGACTTTTCAATAGATCCAGAGGATGACAGATTCATGGCACCGGAGGATATGACGGAGGCAATTATTGACTTTTGCGTAGAAGATGGACAAGGAGAGCCACAAGGTTTAGGTGAGATAGCCATGGCCGCATATAATGGTCTTGTGTCTAAGTATGCTAAGACAATAGGGGAGCTTGAAGATATACTAGGTCGAAAGATAGAAACTATAAATATGGTAGGTGGGGGTATACAGGATACCCTATTGTGCCAAATGACTGCCAATGCCACAGGAAAAGAAGTGGTGGCAGGTCCCATAGAAGCTTCAACTATGGGTAATAGCCTTATTCAGTTCATTGCAAGTGGACATATACAAAATATAAATGAGGGCAGGTCTATAGTCAAAAATTCATTTGAATTAAAGTTATATAGGCCTACTACTTTATGATGTTATAGGTGGTGTGTAATATGTTAGCAATTGAGAGAAGAAGAGAGATAATGACTATCTTACAAGAACAAAAGAGTGTCTTGGTATCGAATTTGAGTAAAAAGTTCCACGTCACTGAGGAAACTATACGTAGAGATCTAGAAAAACTCGAAAGAGAAGGCCTAGTAAAGAGGACCTATGGTGGGGCTGTGCTCAGTGAGAGTATAAGTATTGATCTTCCGTTTGATGTACGAGAGATAACTAATATAGAGGAAAAAAAGACTATAGCATCAAAAGCAGCACAGTTTATAGAAGATGGGGACACGCTCATGATGGATTCTAGCTCCACCGCTCTGCAACTTACAGAATATATAAAGAAAAAAAAGAACATCACAGTTATCACCAATTCTGTAAAGATGATATTGGATCTAAATAATGCAGAGAATGTGAGGGTTATATGTACAGGAGGCGATTTGAGGCATTCAAATCTCTCTTTTGTAGGGCATATTTCTGAAAAGGTGATAAAGAGTTACCATGTGGATAAGACGATTATCTCCTGTAAAGCGGTCAATATGGAAAAGGGAATTTTAGAATCTAATGACAGTGAGGCTTATGTAAAGAGAGCTATGGTGGAGAGGGCACAAAGCACCTATCTTTTGCTGGATAATAGTAAATTTGACAGGATGTCATTCGTAAATATTACAGGATTTGATAGCATACACACTATATTTACGGATAAAAAACTATCAAGAGATTGGGAACAGTTTTGTCAGGAAAAAGGTATAAAAATTGTATATAGCTAGGTTCAAATATTTAGATCGTTTATAATCATATTATTGCTCAAATTCAACACTATATCAGCTTATGGATTTGAATAATTTCATGGATAACGTAATTAAATTACTTTTATAGTGATAGCGGTTATTCATACTTATGGAATTTGTAGGAGAGGTGACATAAATGTTTAACGAAACTGAAATAAGAAAACAGATATGCGAGATAGGCAAAAGAATATATTCAAATGGTTTTGTAGCAGCCAATGATGGAAATATCTCAGTTAGGATAGGGGATGAGGTGCTTTGCACCCCTACAGGTGTAAGTAAAGGTTATATGACACCAGATATGATATGCAAGGTCAATATGGAAGGGGAGGTTTTAGAGACTAACGGGAAAAACCGACCATCATCTGAGGTCAAGATGCATCTTAGGGTATATAAAGAGAGATCAGATGTAAAAGCTGTGGTACATGCCCATCCACCCTTTGGAACGGCATATGCGGTTATGGATAAGCCACTTGATAGACCACTTATTCCTGAATCAGTTATATTATTAGGTTCAGTGCCAGTTGCTCGATATGGCACACCATCTACTGATGAGATACCAGATGCTGTATCAGAATATTTACAGGACTATGACGCTGTATTACTACAAAATCATGGTGCGCTCACGTGTGGAAGTGAATTAGAAGAGGCATATCATAAGATGGAGTCATTGGAATTTTACGCTAAGATAACTTTTATATGTGATATGTTAGGTGAGCCAAAGGGCTTAAATGAGGAACAGGTAAAAAGATTATATGAGATAAGAAAGCAGATGGACTTGCCGGGAAGACATCCAGGTATTTAGAGATATAAAGCAAAGTTTGGGTAAGGTATATATGATATAATATTTAATAGCTAAACACTATATGGGGGATAGTTTACAAACTATCCCCCATAATTTCAGGTCTACCAAGATGTCATTATAAAGCAGCCAATCGCATCATTGAATGTACATTTTACCTCTCAGGTTATTCTTCTTTGCCTTCGGTTTTTAGTTCCTTATTGGCTTTAAGGGCTACTATGAAGCCCCAGACGCCTAATACAATGATCACCACTGCGTACCATATAGGTAGTGCAAAATCGGTGATGCCAACCCAGCCTAAAATACCAGTTAAAATAGCCAATAATGCCAAAATAATGAGAAATACCACACTCTTTTTAGCCATACTATATTCCCTCCTCTACATGGTATAAATACCATTATATTTTGATTACTTACATGGATTAGCTGCTTTAATAATTATAAAAACTTCAAATTATGAACTAAAGGCTTTTAAGAAAATGGCAATGTCTCTTTATGTAGATCTTATAAATATTCTTTGTATGAAATTTGCAGGTTATTTTATAGATCGAATGCTATAGTGTTGTGGATTAACATAGCTTATTCTTCTTTAGAAAGGTGAATTAATCAGTTTATCAAGTATAGTCTTTATCTATATATAATATTATATTAACATTATACCACATTGATGAGTAAAAATACAAATTTTTATAAAAATTTTGCTTATAAGTATGACAAAGCCAATAGTATAAGTTTCATACTTTTATTTTGCCACGGTCATATACTTTTGTAGCATTTCAAGGCCCTGCGATTCAAAATATTTTCATTTTTATAAATTCCAAATGCAGGTGAAATTTCATATCATAAAAGATTGAATCTGCAGGGGATATGATATAGAATTATTTTATATGGAGAATTGTCAGGAGGATTTTATATGGCAGACATTATAGAGACATTAGCTAGAGAGCTAGATATAGATATAAAACAAGTACAACGCACAGTTGAGCTAATAGATGGGGGAAATACAATTCCCTTCATAGCGAGGTACAGAAAAGAAGTTACAGGGGGACTTGATGATACTGTACTTAGGGAGTTATATGAAAAATTAGAATACTTAAGGAGTCTAGAGGAGCGCCGAGAAGAGATTATAAGGCTTATAGATGAGCAGGATAAATTGACAGATGAACTCCTATCAAAGATACAAGGAGCTGTCACTTTAGCTGAGCTCGATGATATATATAGGCCATTTAGGCCTAAGCGGCGTACCCGAGCTACCATGGCAAAGGAAAAAGGTTTGGAGCCCTTAGCCAATATATTATGGACCAGTGATATAGATGATATAGAGGACATCGCCAATCAGTTCATAGATGAAGAAAGGGAAGTTTTCACAGTTGACGATGCTCTGCAAGGTGCAATGGACATAATAGCAGAGGACATATCGGACAATGCTGACTATAGGAAAGCTATACGTGAATATACATATAAAAATGGCAATATAGTATCTGAAGGAGAAAAAGAGGATAGATCTGTATATGAGATGTATTATGACTATATGGAGCCTATTTCGCGTATTGTTCCCCATAGAATACTCGCCATCAATAGGGGTGAGAAGGAGGAGCATCTGTCGGTCAAGGTAGATACAGAAGATGATAAGGTAATTTCCCTACTAATATCCATTATAGAAGCAGATAATGACGAGTTTACAAAAGAGTACGTATACGCAGCTGCTTCTGACTCCTATAGACGTCTTATAGCACCGTCTATAGAGCGAGAGGTACGAAATAAACTTACTGAAAAGGGCGAGGAACAAGCCATAGCAGTATTTGCTAGAAACTTGAGGAGCTTACTGCTTCAGCCACCGGTGAAGGATAAGATAGTCATGGGTGTGGATCCCGGCTATAGGACGGGAAATAAGATTGCAGTGGTGGATCATATGGGCAACGTACTTGATACAGCTGTCGTATACATGACTCTGCCCAATCATGATAAGGACAAGGCTAAAGAACAACTATCCGATCTCATACTAAGGTATAATGTAGATGTGATAGCCATTGGCAATGGAACGGCATCTAGGGAGACTGAGATTATGGTGGCAGAGCTCATTGGTGAACTTGATAGGAAAGTCCTATATATGGTGGTAAGTGAGGCAGGAGCATCAGTGTATTCTGCATCAAAGCTTGCTGCAGAGGAATTTCCGGATTTTGATGTGGCGCTTAGAAGTGCCGCATCCATTGCCCGTAGACTTCAAGATCCTCTAGCTGAACTTGTAAAGATAGACCCTAAGTCCATAGGTGTAGGGCAATATCAGCACGATGTAAATCAAACGAGGCTTGCTGAGACACTAAAGGGTGTGGTAGAAGATTGTGTAAACGCGGTGGGTATTGATTTAAATACTGCCTCTCCGTCTCTTCTTTCATATGTGGCGGGTATAAGTCAGAGAGTAGCTAAGAACATGGTAATATATAGAGAGGAACATGGGGGATTCAACAATCGCGATGAGCTTTTACAGGTCAAAGGTTTAGGCGTTAAGACATTCGAACAATGCGCCGGTTTTCTCAGGATACCAGAGAGTGAAAACATACTGGACAATACAGGGGTTCATCCTGAATCTTACGAAGCAGCACAAAGGTTTTTGACAACATTGGGCTATGCCTTGGAGGACGTAGAGAGGGGAGCCATACAAGATATTGATACGCGAGTGAGCGATATAGGTATCTCCAAACTAGCAGAGGAACTAGATATGGGGGAACCCACATTAAAAGATATAATAGTGGAGCTCAAAAAGCCGGGTAGAGACCCTAGAGATGAGCTTCCAAAGCCTATGCTCAGATCTGACATAATGGACATAGAGGATTTAAAACCTGATATGATATTAAAGGGAACTGTGAGAAACGTGGTAGACTTTGGTGCTTTTATAGATATTGGAGTACACCAAGATGGACTTGTCCATATATCGGAGCTTTCTGACAAATTTGTCCGTCATCCTATGGATGTAGTGAAGGTAGGCGATATTGTAGTTGTCAAGGTATTACATGTGGATGTTGAGCGAGGGAGGATATCCCTCACTATGAGAGATGTGGAAGATTTTAACTAAAGTTGTGAGAGGAGATATATATGATACTTATAAAAAATGGTAGAATACTAACTATGGCAGATAAATGCTATGAAAAAGGCAGTATATTAATAGATGGTGGAAAAATTAAAGAGATTGCTGAGACCATAGATGTAGAGGATGATATGGAGGTAATAGATGCCAAGGGCATGTGGGTTATGCCTGGTTTTATAGATGCTCATTCCCATGTGGGTATGTTTGAAGATGGTATGGGGTTTGAAGGCTCAGATGGAAATGATGCAACTGCTCCTGCTACCCCAAGTCTTAGGGCTATAGATGCCATAAATCCAGAGGATTTTTCATTTAAAGAGGCAAGGGAGCATGGGGTAACTACTGCAGTTACAGGACCTGGCAGTGCCAATGTAATAGGAGGCCAATTTGCAGCTGTCAAGACATACGGCAGAAGAGTTGAGGAAATGGTGATAAAAGAGCCTTTAGCTCTCAAGGTAGCATTTGGCGAGAATCCAAAGAGAGTATATAGTGATAGACAAAAGATGCCCTCTACTAGGATGGGGACAGCGGCTATACTCAGGAATGCACTTGTACGCGCTCAAGAGTATAAAAGAAAGCTCGAAGCAGGGAAGAAGGATCCCGACAAGATGCCGGAGCGAGATCTCAATATGGAAGTGCTTGTAAAGGTATTAGATGGCGAGTTGCCACTTAAAGCCCATGCCCATAGAGCAGATGATATATTGACAGCCATAAGAATAGCAAAAGAGTTTGGTGTAAAGTATACAATAGACCATGGAACAGAGGGGCATCGTATAGCCGATATACTCCTTGAAGAAGGGGCAGATGTAATAACTGGACCATTACTCAGCACCCGTAGTAAGATAGAGCTAAGAAATTCCAGTTTTAAGGCTCCGGGTATACTTTCTCAAACGGGTATAAAGGTCGCCATAATGACTGACCATCCTGTGATTCCCATACAGTACCTGCCGGTATGTGCAGCTATTGCAGTTAAGGAGGGCATGGATGAGATGGAAGCCTTAAAGGCCATCACCATAAATGCTGCTGAGATAACTGGTATAGCCCATAGAGTAGGTAGTCTGGAGGAGGGCAAAGATGCAGATATTGTGCTCTACGATGGAAATCCCTTGGATATACGTACAAACACCCAATATGTATTCATAGATGGAAATTTAGTATTTAAAAGATAAAATACGAAAGTTTATATCTATGAAATAGATAAGAAAAGAAAGATCAGTATATAATTTTTGCGACACTGAGAAAAAACAAAAATAGGAAAAATTACAGTTGCAAAAATCTCCAATGTATTATATTATATATACAATATAATACCGACAATCTTCGGGGTAGGGTGTAAATCCCAACCGGCGGTTAGAGCCCGCGACTCCTAATTTTATAGGACTGATCTGGTGAGATTCCAGAGCCGACAGTTAAAGTCTGGATGGGAGAAGATTAATATATACCATCATATTTATGTAGCTATTTTAGCTCCCGAAGATTTCGGGAGCTTTTATATATTTACATGAATGGAGGTATATTATGAAGAAGTCGACTAGTTATATTGTGAAGGTGGGACTTTTGTCTGCCATAGCTTTTATACTCATGGCCTATTTGGAATTTCCACTACCAATATTCCCAGCATTTTTGAAGTTTGAAATAGGTGATCTGCCTGCTTTAATAGGAGGTTTTGCGCTAGGTCCAGGGGCAAGTGTCCTTATTGTACTATTCAAAAATGTATTTCATTTCTTTTTAAAGCCTGGAAACACGGGTGGAGTAGGTAATTTATCTAATTTTCTTGTGGGGGTAGCTTTTGTATTGCCAGCAGCTATTTTCTATGCTAAAAATAAGACTAAAAGGGGTGCTGTATACGGGCTTATGTTGGGCATTATATCTAAAGTAGTTATGGGCTCTATAACCAATTACTATATTATAATTCCTCTATATCAGCATATAATTCCCTTGGAGCAGATAATAGGAATGGCTGCAAAAGCTAATACCAAGATAGTGGATGTTAAGACATATATATTATATGCAGTTGTGCCTTTTAATCTTATACAGAGTTTGGTGATTTCTGCCATAACCCTTCTTATATATAAGAAGATATCGCCTATATTGCATAAATAGTAGGAGCAAAGTGCATTAAATTTACTGAAACTGTAGAGAGATTGTTTGGCTATTTATATTCGTGGTATAATATAATAAAAATACATGAGAGCAGGATATATGCCAAAGAGTAGGGTATATGCTAACTATTTTCAGGTGCAAAAGAGGGAAAATGCAATATATGGCGAATACCTTGTAGTATCCATTACTTTATATAATGAAGCAAGTTTATAAACACGATAGTAAAGTGAGGCAAGTTTATAAACACGCTAGAATAAGGAGGCCTTTTTAATTAAATGAAGGTAAAATTTTTAGGTACGGCAGCGGCGGCGGGGTGGCCAGCCCTATTTTGTGAATGTGATGCCTGCAAAAGGGCACAGGAACTTGGCGGCAAAAATATAAGGACGAGAACGTCTTGTCTCATAGATGATATATATATGATAGATTTTCCACCTGATACATACATGCATAGGCTTGTATACAATGTAGATCTATCAAAATTAAAATATGTCATAGTAACCCACTCCCATGCGGATCATTTCTATGCATATGATTTTGAAATGCGCTTAGAAGGATTTGCATATATAAGAGATGATAGTCCTTTAAATCTATATGGCAATGAGGGGGTAAAGGAACTCTTTGATTATGCCCTTGGACACCTAGATATGGAGGGCGTAGTAGAGTATAATCTTGTAGAGGCATTCAATACATTTAAGACAGGGGATGCTATAGTGACTCCATTACCTGCAGACCACTCTAAAGGTGAAGATTGTTTCATATATGTGATACAGATAGGCGATAGCACACTCCTATATGGTCATGATTCAGGTTATTTTCCAGAGGAGTCTTGGGAGAGACTTATGCAGTATAAGTTTGATGGAGTTATACTTGATTGCACGTTTGGAAATGAAGATATGCGCTCAGGACATATGGGCCTCCCTGCAAATATAGACGTAAAGAATAGACTATTGGAAGGCAATGCCGCCGGTGCAGATACAAAGTTTATAATTACACATTTTTCTCATAATATTAAGTTGATGCACCATGAGATAGAAAAGCTAGCAAAAGCTCATGGATTTATAACTGCATATGATGGGTTTGAAATAGAGCTTTAATCATAATTTTAGTATTTACATTATATAAAGTCATGGAATCATATCAGATACATGTATTTATCCATTGGGTAATCGGGTAAAAGTAAGGTACAAACACCTTTTTAATTCGATTACCTTTATTTATGCCTTCATGTTCAAGAACTATCTGTATAAATAAAAAAGAGAAATTTCCTATTCGAATTATGGTATAATATCTATGATAAAATCTAAAAGTGAGGTATACTTATGATAGAATACATATCTAGAAATGCTGATGATACAAAGGCTCTTGGCATGGAGATAGGATTGATTGCAAGGCCGGGGCTTATAATAACATTAAATGGTGATTTGGGTGTTGGCAAGACAGTATTGGCTCGAGGTGTGGGTAGGGGACTTGGTATTGACCAACCCATTACAAGCCCTACTTTTACAATACTGCATCAGTATAGGGGTCGACTTGCTCTATATCATTTTGATATGTATAGATTAATTGATGAAGATGAGATATTTGAGCTAGGGTTTGAAGAGTTTATATACGGTGATGGCGTGTCTGTGATAGAGTGGCCAGAGAATATGGGAGAACTTCATCCTGATGAATATGTAGAAATAATTATAGAAAGAATTGATGATAATATGCGAAAGATTAAAATAAACTCTATTGGAGATGAATTTAATTGGCTAGAGGAGATGTTACTAGAATATGTTAGTACTTGCGATTGAATCTTCTTCCCATGTGGCAGGGGCTGCATTGGCAGATGAAGATAAACTTATATCTGAGTGTATATTGAATAGGGGTCTTACCCATTCAGAATGTCTAATGACAATTATAGATAACACATTGACTATGGGAGCAGTAGGTGTGGAAGATATAGATGTATTTGCTGTAAGCAGGGGTCCTGGATCGTTTACAGGGCTTAGGATAGGCATAGCCACAATAAAAGGACTTGCACAATCGGTGGACAGGCCAGTTGTAGGAATACCTACATTGGACGGAATTGCCTATAATATACAATATACCCATCATCTCATATGCCCTATAATGGATGCCCGTAGAAAACAGGTCTATACATCTCTATATGAATATAAAGGTAGTAGGCTATCAAGGATAGATGAGTATAGGGCCCTTCCCATAGAGGAAGTTCTAGATAGGCTCGTCAAGCAAGAGCGACATGTCATCTTTTTAGGTGATGGGATAGGGGCATATGGTGAATTGATAGAAAATAGGATGGGTGAAAAAGCTTTGTTTGCGCCGGCGTCTATTCGTGAACAGCGTCCTTCTTCTATTGCCTCCCTAGCTGTCGAGATGGCACGTGAAGGGCATACCGAAGACTTCAGGCAAATTGTGCCTTTTTATCTGCGAAAGTCTCAAGCTGAACAAAAGCGCAGAGAAAAACTTCAAGGGAATAGGTAATAATATGTATACATATTATATAGAAGAGACAGGCTATATATTTATAGAACCAATAAGGTCCTACGATATAGATGAGGTGTTAGAGATAGAAAAATTATGTTTTTCTGTCCCCTGGTCTGAGGAGTCATTCAGATTGGAGATAGAAAAAAATAGTTTTGCTAAATATCTTGTGGCAAAACATGAGGGTAAAGTGATAGGCTATGGTGGCATGTGGCTTATAGTAGATGAATCCCATATAACTAATATAGCCATACATCCAAACTATAGACGAAGGGGTATAGGTAGGGTACTTCTGTTTTCACTTATGAGGGAAGCTGTAAAATACAAGATAAAGAGCATGACCTTAGAGGTGAGGGTTTCAAACTATGCTGCTCAAGCCCTCTATAGCGAACTTGGCTTTGTAGAAGGCGGTATAAGAAAGGGCTACTATGCCGATATGCAGGAGGATGCCCTCATAATGTGGAATTATGATATAGAGGCAACTATAAGAAGTTTTGACAGATTTTAAATGCACATTATTGAGAAATGGGTGTGGCAAGGCGATGGTAAAAAAATTTATATGTCAAATAGTGGCCATCGTATGTTCTGTGGTAATTGTGTTAGTTTTAATACTGACGAGCATAGAGATAGTTGCATTTGACAGGGATTTTTATATGGAACAGTATAGGAAAAATGACACTGCCCATATAGCGGGAGCCACTACTGAACAGTTATTAGGATTTACAGATGCCCTTCTCTTATACTTAAAGGGTGGCAGATCTGACCTATATATAAGATGGCCTGATGGTAGGTATGTATTTAGTGGGCGTGAGATAGAACATATGAAGGATGTAAGGCAGCTCTTTGTATATGGAGTAAAGCTTAGAAATATAGGACTTTTTTTTGTAATAGTATTGATATCCATAATGTCTTATGTCTATGGTAGAATTTGGACTCGATATCTCTCATCTACTTTTATAGCAGTATTTGCAGTTACTCTATTGATGGCATTACTCATAGGCGTGGGTATGATGAAAAATTTTGATCTCATGTGGGATAGATTTCACCATATATTCTTTACAAATGATCTTTGGATACTAGATCCTAGTAGTGACATACTTATAATGATGATGCCAGGTGAGTTTTTTATTAGCATAATAAAAGTAGTGGCAGGTTATTTTGTTATTGGTATGGGGTTCTTATTCGTAACTTCTTTACTTTTATATAGGGGATGCAAAAAATAAACTAGGGTTATTTTTTGTGCCCTAGTTGTTTTGATATCTACTCCTGCGCATCCAATTTACATGCATTATTGCATTCACTGAACAGAAGTACTAACAGTAAAAAGAAGAAAAGTAAGCCCTCAGTATCTGCAAAATTTCCTACTCCAAATAATATGACGAGTAGCAAGAAGAAAAACAGTAGTGTAGACTCGTCAAATCCCCCATCTAGTAAGTTGTTGAGTAGATTGGTCATTGAAAAACCTCCTTACGTATATGTATAGCACTACTACACTACTAGATTATGCAAATTTAATTATAATGTGACAGTAAAAAAGAAGGAGCATTTATATGAAGGATATATATATACTTGGGATTGAGACATCTTGTGATGAGACCTCTGCTGCAGTTGTAAAAAACGGGCGAGAGGTACTCAGTAATATAATAGCATCGCAGATAGAACTGCACAGGGAATATGGTGGAGTGGTACCAGAGATAGCATCTAGAAAACATATAGAGGTGATAAGTCCCGTAATTGAAGAGGCCATGGCCGAAGCAAGTAAGAAATTTGAGGACTTAGATGCCATAGGGGTTACATGTGGCCCAGGGCTTGTAGGTGCTCTGTTAGTGGGAGTGTCTGCAGCCAAAGGTTTGGCATATGGCCAAGAACTACCTTTGGTAGGGGTGCATCATATAGAGGGACATATATGTGCTAACTACATAGCCCATGAAGAGCTTAAGCCTCCTTTCTTGTGTCTTGTAGTATCAGGTGGACATAGCCATATAATAATGGTAGAGGACTACGGAAAGTATAGGATAATAGGACAGACTAGAGATGATGCAGCAGGAGAGGCCTATGATAAAGTGGCCAGGACACTTGGACTTGAGTATCCTGGTGGACCTGCAATAGATGCCTTGGCCAAGGATGGAGATAAAAATTGGGTGGAGTTCCCAAGAGGCTATATTGATGGGCATCCCTATGATTTTAGTTTCAGTGGACTTAAGACTGCAGTTATAAACTATATACACAATATGGAGCAAAGGGGAGAGAGTTATAGAATAGCAGATGTGGCGGCTAGTTTTCAAAAGGCAGTTGTAGACGTGTTAGTAGATAGGACCATAATGGCTGCGAGAAATTTAGGTGTTAGGAAACTTGCCCTTGCAGGAGGTGTATCTGCCAATTCGGCACTTAGAGCGGAGTTTAGGCAAAGATGCCAATATGAAGGGATAAGGTTATATTATCCCCCTATAGAGCTATGTACTGACAACGGCGCTATGATAGGTAGTGCAGCTTATTTTGACTTTATACAGGGTAAGACAGCAGGCCTTACTCTAAATGCATACCCTAATTTCCCAATTGGTGGAAAGCCAGTTACCAGATGAATGTTGGGAACACTCATCTGGCATTTTTTTTTGATTATATTAAAAAAATAGATGTGCGTAAGTGGGAATGTGGACAATGGGGACAAACCCTTCAAGCCCTCTGAAGGACAAGATATGCACTGTGGATAACTGTGTGGATATTGTGGATAGGATAAAAATGGGTATGCAAGATAATAGACTTTGGTTTGCATACGTGTTTAGAATAATATTAGATTTATTAAGACAAACTATAGGAGATATCACTATAATATAGGAGGGTGAGAGATGTGAAAATAAAGGATCTCATGACCACGGAGCTGGCCACACTATCTCCAGAGTGTACTGTACTTGATGCGTCTAAGTTAATGCAAACTCATAATATTGGTACTATACCCATATGTGAAGATGGTGACAAGCTCAAGGGTATTGTCACTGATAGGGATATAGTAGTTAGAAATATAGCCAATGATGGTGAGCCAAGCACTACAAAGCTTAAGGATCTGATGACGTATGAACTTGTTACCACTTCCCCTACAATGAGCGCTAAATCGGCAGCACGTCTCATGGCAGAAAATAAGATACGCCGTCTGCCTGTAGTTGATGGTGAAAGACTTGTAGGAATGGTCTCCATAGGCGATATAGCTACCCATGAAAAGTTAAGTGATGAGGCAGGTAGTGCACTAGAGGAGATATCCGAACCTTCAAAGCCTTTTAATATGTCGTAAACTTTTTAA
>CALKWW010000043.1 GCA_938003945.1 uncultured Bacillota bacterium
TACCAAAACAAAAGACAATATCCCCACTAGTATATAAATACCTATACGCTTTTTTGCGCTCATTTTCTCATCTAACTCAAACATTACTCATCTACCTCCCCAGCATCTTCTTCTAAATCATCATCTGCTGGAGCATCACCTTGACTGCTCTTCTGTGCATGCTCAAAATCTATATCCAATATAAAGCTATAACGCTTTTCTTCTTCATCATATGTTGAATTGGTGACAAATATATCTTCAAAGACTTCCAGCTCTTTTAAAGCATTACCATAATCAGCAGTAAGCTGTACTGTCTTTGCATTACCCCTTATCTCAGTGGACATTTCCCCTATGCTTATAGAATCATATTCTGCATTATCTGGCACCCGAGTAGTTATATCATTTAATAACTGCTCATCTATCCTATTTGTCTCTTTCAAATAGGCATCTGCAGATTTAAGCCTTGCAAGTTCTAATTGTTTTTGTTCTAACTCAGGCAGACGCTCATCCTCTATTTCCACACCCTCTTTGGAAGTCACTTCAACTACCTTTCTTATTATGGCATCCCTGCATATATAGGCAGTACCAATGAGCAAAAATACCACTATGACTATAATAAAAGGTTTCTTCTTCTTCTTCTTTTCCACTTTTTCCTTTTGTATATATGGTTCAAAAAAATTAAAATCTCTCATAGTCATTTCTCCTCTTTATCTGTAATCAATGAACCAATACAGTTTAGATATTTATTCATATCAGTATGCATAAGAACTCCAACCACATCCCCTATTTGCATAGTTGGAATATTAAAATATTCGTAGAATACTTCCTCTACACCTGTTATATTAGATAGTCCTCCATAGAGTAATATTGCATCTATGCTGCCACCTTGATCCTGTGAAGTATAGTATCTGATTAGTTCTTCCATTCCCTCAAATACATTAGCTTTCATGAATTTTCCTATTACATTTTTAAATACCATCTGTGAATCTTTGGGCTTTAAAAAGACATCGGGCATCTTTAATAGATCTGAATCGATTCCCACCATATCGCCCTCTTTATACTTTAATACTCTAGCAAGTTGTATTGCGCCATTCTCTAGCATAGTTACATTGGCACTTGTATACCCTAAATCCACTAAAGCAATAGTAGAGTCTTTTACTACATATTTGTTATTGAGTATCTTAGAATATTGGACAAGTTTTGCAATCGAATTTGACTGATAATCTAGCATTACAGGCTTTAAACCAAGCCCTTCAATGAGATGTAAATGCATCTCGATTATATCTTTGGGTATAGCAATTATTAGTACTTTTCGCTTTGCTACATCCTTTTCTTGAATAATCCCCACATCTTTATATTGAACTACATATTTATCGAGGTCTGTAGGAATATAATCATATATCTGATTGCTCAATATACCTTTTAATTGATCATAATCCACATCTGGAAATACAGCTGTCCTTGTAATAGCCGCAGAAGTCTTTATGGTCACATGGATATCCTTTGTCTCTATTTGGCCCTGTTCTAATACCTTATTTAAAAAATGGTAGACCTCCTTTTCATCTAGCATATATCCATCCTTATATGCGCCCTTTGTAATGGGCATGGCAACATGTTTATCTATCTCTAAGCCTCTAGAAGTATGCCTACCCTCCAACATCTTGACCTCATGTGAGCCAATGTCTAAGGCGACTGTACTCTTAGTACTCGCTCTTAAAGCCATAAAATTTATTCCCCCTGACTTTAAATATATTTTCCCGTATATCATAATATGTTAAATAATTGCTATTTGACATATTGTCATAATCTCTAGTTGCTTTTAAATCATCACTACCATGTAGGTTGTATATCGTATATAATATATATGTAGTACCATATAAAATCTCAATAAGGGGGATACTGCAGAGAATTCTCTGCAGTATATATGTCCCCCGAAGGACATGTGAGTTCCCCTTATTGATGATTTTAATCGGTTGTTGATGTATCTATTTTTGTTGATGTATCCTCACGTCTCGCTGCCTCCCTCTTGAGAATTATCAGTTGTTGATGTATCTATTTTGGCTGGAGTTACTGTTATACCACCATTCGTGTCAATGGAAATCCCGTACTCTTTACCTGCTTCCTTTTCAACAGTAGCATCACCAGTGCCCTTTGGTACCTTAGGCCAGTCCTGAACATAGGGTTCTACTTCGTCTTTCCCTGCTGCTGTGGTACCAGGTATTCCCTCTTCTGCCATATACATATTGGCAGCACCCTCAAGTGTCCTCACATTGGCATTA
>CALKWW010000044.1 GCA_938003945.1 uncultured Bacillota bacterium
CTATTTAATTTATTGTATCATACCAAAATGAATAAGTTATAGACTAATTCCTTATATCATTTCTATTTAAAGCTATAGCACATAAAACAAACCTTATAACAGCTATTTCTGCTATTATAAGGTTTGTGTTTACTACTCCAGCCGTAGGTTATGGACTTCTACCTCCTTACAGTCGGTACAAGCCTCACCAACCCTGGCAGGGGCGTACCTGCAGTTCAAACTTCACTATCGTTCGTTTCACTGGGTACTACTCCCACTCAATTGTTGCAGGTGGTTTATTGGATATATCGTATACCACCCTATTTACATTGGGAACCTCATCGGTTATTCTAGAGGAGATTTTCTCTAGCACATCAAAGGGGATCTTGGCCCATTGGGCAGTCATACCGTCTATACTGTTTACCGCTCTCAATGCTATGGTATAATCGTAAGTTCTTCCATCACCAGATACGCCTACACTTTTCATAGATGTAAGGACAGCAAAGTATTGCCATATCTCCCTAGCAAGACCCTCTCTTGCAATTTCTTCTCTATATATGGCATCGGCCTCCTTGAGGATATGGAGCTTTTCTTCTGTTATGTCACCAATTATCCTAACAGCTAGCCCAGGTCCAGGGAATGGTTGTCTCCACACTACCTCTCCAGGCATTCCAAGTTCCAAACCCACTTCTCTCACTTCATCTTTGAATAACTGTCTAAGTGGCTCTATTATACCTTTAAACTCAATATTATCGGGTAGACCTCCAACATTGTGATGACTCTTTATGGTACCCTTTCTTCCTACGCCACTCTCTATCACATCAGGATATATAGTACCTTGTACTAGGTAATCTACTTTACCTATCTTGAGGGCTTCCTCTTCAAATACCCTTATAAATTCTTCACCTATTATTTTGCGCTTAGTCTCAGGATCAGTCACTTCATCTAGTCGGGAAAGGAACCTATCCTTTGCATCTACCTTTATTATATTTAAATTAAACTCTTCTTTGAAAAAATTGACCACATCTTCTCCCTCATTTTTTCGCAGGAGTCCATGATCTACAAATATGCATGTAAGCTGATCACCTATCGCCTTATGTACTAATACTGCAGCCACAGAGCTATCCACTCCACCTGATAAGCCACAGAGCACCTTTCCATCTCCTACTTTATCTCTTATAGAATTTATAGACCAATCTACAAAATTGCTTGTAGTCCAGTCACCCCTGCAATCACATATATTGTATATGAAATTCTCTAATATTTTATCTCCACATTTCGTATGGTTAACCTCTGGGTGAAACTGTACTCCATATATCTGCCTTTGGTCATCTTCGAAAGCGGCTATAGGACATTTTTCTGTATTACCTATTATCTCAAATCCTTCAGGCAAGGATTTAATATAGTCTGCCTGACTCATCCAACAAATACTTTCCCTATCTACCCCGGCAAATAATTTGCTATCTGTATCTACATATACTACCGACTTTCCATACTCTTGTTCCTCTGGGCTATATATATCTTCATCTAGTAGATGGCATATTGCCTGTGCTCCATAGCAAATACCAAGTATTGGCACTCCTAAATTGAAGATTTCCCTCGGACAACGATCGAATTCTGGCGTTTCATATTCGGAATTGGGGTTTCCTGACAATATTATACCATTGACCTGTTTACCTTTGAGCTCGTCTATACAAGTGTTATAGGGTAAAATCTCACAATATACGCTGAGTCCTCTAATTTTCCTGGCCAATAGTTGACTATATTCTCCTCCAAAATCCAATACCATAATTGTCTGTCTTTTCATCTCATTCCTCCTCGTTAAATAATTTTACCCATATGGTACTTCTATATAATGCTTACATTAATCTAGCCTCTTCGCAAATTACTAAACTTAGATATCATCTTATATATTAAGTATACCACCAAATTATATCCATATTAAATTGGAAATATTTTAGAAAAAGCTGCACATCAACTTGCGCAGCTTTTTATCCTATGACTATATATTTGTAGTATAATTTGGCGCTTCCTTAGTTATGTTTATATTGTGAGGATGGCTCTCCCTAAGGCCTGCACCTGTAATCCTTATAAACTTTGCATTGTGTCTAAAATACTCAATATCAGGTGCTCCACAATAGCCCATACCTGCTCTCAAGCCTCCTACAAGCTGAAATACAGTCTCTGATAGTGAACCCTTGTAGGGAACCCTTCCTTCAACACCTTCTGGTACGAGCTTTTTGGCATCCTCTTGGAAATACCTATCCTTGCTCCCTTGCGCCATTGCTGCCATGGAGCCCATGCCCCTATAAACTTTGAAGCTTCTTCCTTGATATATCTCTATCTCGCCTGGGCTCTCTTCCGTTCCTGCAAAGATACTACCTACCATGGCGACACTTGCGCCGGCGGCAATTGCCTTGGCAATATCGCCGGAGAATTTTATCCCACCATCGGCAATTATAGGAATACCATACTTATCAGCTTCCTTAGCGCAATCATTTATGGCAGTTATCTGGGGAACTCCAATACCTGCAACAACCCTTGTGGTACAGATCGAACCTGGTCCTATACCCACTTTTATACAATCAGCTCCAGCCTCTATGAGATCCCTAGTAGCCTCTGGAGTCGCTACATTCCCTGCTATTACCTGGAGATCGGGATATCTTTTCTTTATTTTAGCCACAAGCTCTAAGACACCCACTGAATGACCGTGAGCCGTATCCACGGCTATAACATCTACATTTGCATCTACTAATGCAGCTACCCTGTCCATGGTATCCTTGGCAACACCGACAGCAGCTCCAACTAACAGACGACCATTAGAATCCTTAGCCGACATTGGATACTGTATAGTCTTTTCAATATCCTTTATTGTAATTAGACCCTTTAGCATGCCATCTTCATCAACTATGGGCAATTTCTCTATCTTATACTTTTTGAGAATCTCCTGTGCCTCATCTAATGTAGTGCCTTCTGGCGCAGTTATGAGATTTTCTGAGGTCATAGCCTCTCTAATGGGTATAGAAAAATCAGTTTCAAATCTTATGTCCCGGTTCGTGATTATTCCTACTAACTTGCCATCGACAGTCACCGGTACACCCGATATCCTATATTTAGACATGAGATTAGCAGCATCTTCAATCAGATGATCAGGCGATAGATGAAATGGATCTACTATGACACCATGCTCCGAACGTTTCACCCTATCTACCTGTTCAGCTTGTGCCTCAATAGACATGTTCTTGTGGATAATGCCAATTCCACCCTCCCGAGCAATAGCAATAGCTAATCGTGATTCGGTAATAGTATCCATTGCCGCACTCATGATTGGAATATTTAGCTTTATAGTCTTTGTTAGATTGGTAGTTAAATCGACATCCTTTGGAAGTACCTCTGATCTTTGAGGTATCAATAAGACATCATCAAATGTAAGTCCTTCTTTTATATATATGTCACCTATGATAACCACGTCCCTTCCCTTTAAATTTATATAAATATGTTCGTATATTAAAACTCTAAAATAAAAAACTAGTCTTAAAGGCTTTTAAAAAATCATTTAAACATACTCCCATTCCCTAGAAGCATGATATCTCATCTCTTAGACTTTATAAGATGAGCTCTTAGACAAATGTGCCGGATAAGATAATATGATAATGCAATTTATCCTTCACCGTACATTATTAGTGTGTATTTTATCAAAATAGCAGTTTACTGTCAAGAAGGCTATATTTAACTATTTCCCGATATTATTTTCCCTTGCATAATAGAATAGATACTGCTGGGCAAATCCTGCATAATCTCCAAATTTATCACTAGCCCATTTTTTAATATCCTTTTTATGAATTTCTTCTCCACCAAAATATAGGGTTTCTATTATTCTCTTTATCCATACATCTACGGGAAATGCCTCATGTTTACCAAGGGAAAATAGGGCTATACAGTCAGCCACTTTAGGCCCCACACCAGGAAATTTTAATAGATAGTTGATCGCATCATTATAAGGAGCCATTTTTAGTGAATACAGTTTTTCCTCATGCTTCGCAACCATATGAGCAGTCTCTAGTATATATCTATCCCTGTAGCCACAACCACATCTTCTCAATGTGTCAATATCAGCCTTTGCAAGGACATGGGGAGATGGAAATTTATAATATTGCTGTCCCCTCCATATTATCATGTCACCATATACTTTGCATATATTCTCAATGGTCTTTCCTATCCGCCCTATATTATTATTGGCAGATATTATAAAAGATATGAGAGTCTCCCATGGATCTTGGTTCAATATTCGAATACCATATCCAAAAGTTGTGGCCCTTTTCATTATACTATCAAGCTTTGCAAGTTCTTTTCTTATCTCTGCATAGTCCCTATCCAAATCAAAATAATTAAACCATATATGCTTAAAGTCCTCCCTATTACAATTTTCCAGTATTATGGCTTCTCTATCCTCCACAACCCTTATTACTCTATCTCCAACCACTCCTACATATCCTGTCCCATCAAATTCCCATCTGAATGCTTGACCACAATCAAATATATGTGTAGAAACAAAGCTGTCCAAATTCTCCAATCTAATACTACTTTTCTCCTCTATTACTTCCACTTAAATCTAACCACCTATTCTCGCTAAGTTTGGTTTAAATACTAAAAACTTGAATGAGTGTTACACCCATTCAAGTTTTTTAAGCGTATTAGATCTTGCCCCTTAAGCTTGTAGCCTCTACTAATCTAGATATGGCCACAATATATGCACCCATACGCATAGATGCATTTTTCTTTCTTGCTGTATTGTAAACTGCTTCAAAACTGGATACCATCTTTTTCTCTAAGTTTTCATTTAACTTCTCTTCGTCCCATGTGAGATATTGTAGATTTTGCACCCATTCAAAATACGAAGCAGTCACTCCACCTGCATTTGCCAATATATCCGGTACTACAGTAATTCCCCTATCTTCTAATATCTTGTCAGCTTCAAAAGTTGTGGGACCATTTGCCGCCTCTACTATAATGCGTGCTTTAGTCTCCCTTGCAATATCCTCAGTAATCTGATTCTCCAACGCTGCAGGTATTAAAAAGTCCACTTTAAGTGTAAGAAGCCTATGATTGTCAATATGTTCTATTCCATCCTGTTCATAACCCTCTATTAGATGTTTAGGATGTCTATCTACATATTTGAGCAATGCTGGAATATTAAGGCCGTCCTCGCAGTATAATGCGCCGGATATGTCACTTACCGAAACTATAGTGCAACCCATATTATACAGAGTTTCGGCAGCTACACTTCCTACATTTCCAAATCCCTGTATGGCCACAGTTGCATCCTTTAATTCAATATCCATCTCTCTTGCAATCTCTCTTACCATGAATGATACACCTTTTCCTGTGGCTTCCCTACGTCCCAGGGAGCCACCAATGCTCACCGGTTTTCCCGTGACAATGCCTGGTGTATTGCGCCCTCTATATGTGCTATATGAATCCATCATCCATCCCATGACTTGGGCATTTGTATTGACATCCGGAGCTGGTATATCCACCTTTGGTCCTATGAATGGAGCGATACTTACCGTGTATGCCCTTGTAATCCTCTCTATCTCTTTTTGCGATAGATTTGAAGGGTCACACGTAACTCCGCCTTTAGCACCACCAAATGGAATATCTACAACAGCACATTTAAAAGTCATCCAAGCTGCTAAAGCCCTTACTTCATCCATATTCACATCAGGATGAAATCGAACTCCTCCCTTGTAGGGACCTCTAATACTATTATGTTGGACCCTATACCCGGTAAACACTTGTATGCTACCGTCATCCATCTCAACCGGAAAATTCACTGTAAACTCCCTTTCTGGATAGCGAAGCGTAATGTATTCTTCCATGGACAGACCTGCAATTTTTGCAGCCGTATCTAATTGTTCCAACATATTATCATATGGATTTTTATTTTGTCCCATTATATATCACCTTCTATATTAATGTATGTAGCCATATATATCCTGTATACATCAATTATTAAAATAATAATATAAATATATATTATTTTCAACATATAACCTCAAGTATATAGATGCATATTACCAAATTAGCTATAGATATGCAAGTTTATCTCACTCTTCTTGCATATATTATCTTAGGTTTCTCGCTTCATACAAATTTTATTCCCTTGACCACAATATTGATCTTCAATATATTCAAGCCTGTAGTCCAATATATATCCTTTGCGATATTTTTTTGCAACTCACTAAGCACTGTATGTATGGGAACTCCATATACCATTATAGCGTCAAAATAGATATAAATCCCCTCTGTTCTACTCACCACATCGATATTTGCTATCCTATATACTCCCCTCATACGACTGGCATTATAGGCAACCAACGATTCAATTGCCAAATCAGATATATAGAATCTACCCATATAACTAAACGTGGGCCTAACTACAGTCCTCTCTGAAGTTTCTATCTTCTTTTCCTTTCCATAAAATCTAAATATCTTAAGGGGATCGATGAAATATCCAGAAAAATCCTTTCTGACCTCCAATGCAGGAACGGGAATTATATGTTTCCCCTCGTCCTTACGTTGTTCTTTAGCTAGTTCCATCTCCTCTTTTGTAGAGATCTCTTCAATCATGGTAATTTTATAGGGAGAGGGAAGAGACAGATTATTAGCTATCCTCTCTACCATATTCACAGAAGTACCTAATATCAGTATAGAATTGGGATTTAGCTCTTCTATAGCTGAACTCACTTCAGATGCATGAGCCTCATCCATAAATATGGCACGCCTTATGGCGGCTATAGAGGTAGGCTCCTTCTTCGCCGAAATCCCTGCTAATATTTTACCATCTTTTATTAGAAGCCCATCATCTACTATACACTCTATCTTATATCTATTTGCAAAGTCTACAGCCTTATAACTCTTACCTGTTCCACTTACTCCTACCAATGCATATACCTTCATATAATCACCCCTCCCCTTCCATTTGGTTTACTTGATTATATCGGCAGTAGGGAGCCAAAAAACATTCAGAACATTTGGGGTTTCGAGCCGTACATATTCGTCTCCCGTGCTGTATGAGCCAGTGATGAGCCCTAGACCATTTACACTTGGGTATGACATCCATAAGCTGTTTTTCCGTATCTAACACATCTTTCCCATCTACCAAACCGAGCCTATTGGATACCCTAAACACATGAGTATCCACTGCTATTGCAGCTATACCAAATGCATTACTGGCCACTACATTTGCAGTCTTGCGTCCAACACCTGGTAATTTCTGAAGTTCATCAATACTTGAAGGTACCTCTCCTTCATACTCCTCTAGGAGTATCCTACTTGTCTCAATTATGTTTTTACTCTTATTTCTATAAAAACCACAGCTATATATCTGTTGCTCTAGATATTTTCTATCCATATTAGCAAAATCCTGTGGAGTATTATATCTCTTAAATAGTTTATCTGTAATCTTATTCACCCTGACATCAGTACACTGGGCAGATAAAATTGTGGCAACCAATAGCTCAAAAGGAGTAGAATATTTTAGCCCCGGCTTTGCATCGTAGTATTCCCGCTCCAATAATTCTAATATGGTGTCTTTTCTATCTTGTTTCATATCCTATTTCCTCTCACACAATATTATCGATAATTCATTGTATCTATTATAATACTTTTCATATGTTTTTCAAATTATATTGATAATGCGTTCTAAAATTCTGCCATCCCTAATATACTTATCCTATAGACTAAAGTTGCAAAACTATCTCATAAATAAGGAGTTGCTGATCATGATATACATGGATAATGCCGCCACTTCTTGGCCCAAGCCTCCTTGTGTATACAAAACTGTCTTAGATTGTATGGAAAGCGCCGGCGCGAATCCTGGCCGTTCTGGACACAAAATGGCCATAGCAGCAGGTAATATTATATTAAACACAAGGGAACTCATTGCAAAGCTCTTCTCAATAGATGATCCTTTTCGCATAATTTTTACTTCAAATACCACAGAGAGTTTGAACCTAGGCATAAAGGGCATACTTAAACCTGGCGATCATGTCATAACCACCACCATGGAACATAACTCAGTAGTCCGTCCCCTAAAGCAACTTGAGTATTCAGGGGTTGCACTTACATTTATTAAATGTGATGAAAATGGCATGTTAGATCCCATACACATTGCAAAGGCAATAAGGCCAAATACAAAACTCATTATAACTACCCATGCATCCAATGTCACTGGTGGCCTTTTGCCCATAGAAGAAATCGGTGAAATTTCAAAAAAGTATGGCATCATATATCTAGTAGATATTGCTCAAACAGCAGGCATTATACCTATAGATATAAATAAATACAATATCGATATGCTTGCCTTCCCTGGTCATAAAGGATTGCTCGGACCTCAAGGCACAGGAGGACTATATATTGCTCCTGATATAGAGCTAATACAATTAAAAGAAGGTGGCACAGGTAGTATCTCGGAAAGTATATATCAACCAGATATCCTCCCTGATAGATATGAATCCGGAACATTGAACACTCCTGGCATTGCCGGGCTTGGGGCTGGAATAGAATTCCTGCTACAACCTGATATTCCAAATATGATAGATAATATGCGCCAATTAGAGACATACCTTTTAGATAGCCTATCCAATATAAAAGGGGTCAAAGTATTTGGACCTCGGAAGGCAGAAGAACGTACATGTGTAATATCTATAAACATAGATGACCGAGATTCTGCAGAAATCTCAAATATCCTCGATCAGCAATACAATATAGCAACTCGCGGTGAACTTCACTGTGCTCCCCTTGCCCATAGGACATTAGGTACATTAAATCAAGGTACTGTTCGTTTCAGCCTAGGTCTTTTTACCACAATACAAGATGTGGATGCGTGTATTGAAGCCATATATAATATAGCTAATGAATAACTCAAAAGCAGTTGGCCCCACTGATTTAGCATCAATGAAACCAACCACTTTTATTAATATGTGACATTATATCACACTCTTTGACAAAGTTTTATGATATCTCAAGTAACTTCTTTACATCTATAATACCTCTACCCTGTGCATATATATCTGCCGACAGAGATCTTCCACTATCTAGCATACGTTTCTTTATCTGTTCCGGCGATAGATTTGGGCTTTTACCCAGTAAAAGAGCAACTGCACCCGAAACAATAGGAGTTGCCACTGATGTTCCCGACATCTTCCTATATTGTTCTCGTAGTGTTAGAGGACGCATACCTGAGATATAGCTCTTATCTGTATTTAGGGATATTATATCCACTCCAGGTGCAACTACATCTGGCTTTATCCCTAACCTCCCTACAGGCCCTCTACTGGAAAATTTAGCTATCGTATCATCTTTGATATCCACAGTTCGCTTGTCATCTACTGCGCCAACGGTAATTACTTTATTATTTACGCCCGGAGTTGTTATGGTACCACTCTCTGGTCCCGAATTTCCTGCTGCCGCAATAACAGTTATACCTCTATTCCATACACTGCCAGCAGCCACTGCAAGGGGATCGCTATAGGCTCTACCAACCGCTTTTGAGCCTAGCGATAAAGACATAATCTTTATATTAAAACGCTCTTTGTTATCGACTACCCATTGCATACCTGCTAAAATATCTGATGAATTACCCTCACCTTTAGAATTCATTACTTTGACAGAGATTATATCTGCCATAGGGGCTACGCCAGTGTAGCGCCCAACAGAAGAGTAGCCATTTCCTGCCGCAGCTCCTGCAACGAAAGTTCCATGTCCGTTATCATCATATGCACTTTGTTTTTTGTTTACAAAATCTTTAAATGCAACAATCCTACTCCTAGGCATTATGAGATCGGGATGAGGATATACTCCGGTATCCAATATGGCAATACCCACTCCCTCCCCCTTATATCCAGTTCTATTGACAATACTAGCCCCTACCCCTTGGGTGGCAATATTTAAAAGAGTGGTCGTTTTTACATCGTCTGATATATATTTAACATGTTCTGAACGTGCCATCTCTTCAATCTGATTTGAAGAGATCTCTATGGCGCATGCACACATAAACGGAAGTTCATATTTAATAGTAGCTCCAAAGTCCTCTAGGTGTTCTTTAAAACCTTTTATAGTATCACTAGAGGAATATACTATAGCAGATAGATCTCTCACAGAATCCAGTGTCTTTGTCTTCTGAATAAGCCGATGATCTATCTTATCGTATATACTGCTTGAAAAATGTGTATATCGCCTGTCATCAAAATTGCTCAATATATGCTCCCCCCTTTAACTCCCAGTACTATATCTTATGCATCTATAGGCTAAGTTGTTAAAGGGTCTAGAGAACTTTTTTAAGAATTTTTTAGCTTAGCATAGAGCTTCGCAAGTTTTTTCTTCTGTCCACTATCTAGCATAGGTTCTATAGACCTTATCAACTCCATGGTCCTCTCAGAAGTCAAACCTGTCTGACCTGATTTTATGAGCTTAGCCAGCTCTTCTATGACCTCATCTTCATCTTTTCCATGCATTCTCCTTGCAATCATTTCCATGGCTCTAAGATCTTGATTGCTTATATTCACACTGCACCACCCCTTCTAAACTCTATTCATAATATTCTATTCATTCTATTACTGTATTGATACTAAGATGCCTGTATATCTATAAAAAATTGAGTAACAGTTGACTTCCTATAGCATATATTGAAATGAGGGAGATCTCATTGGCTAAATATTTAATGATGATAAGGGAGGTAGACCATATGGAAAAAACATATGTGCGTTCGAAAAAATGGAATAATGATGGTTCGGTACCTAAACAGGAGATACCTGTCGATGTGAAACCAAAAAAAATAAAGAGCAATCTACAACGATTGCCCTATAGAGATTTTAAAATATTGACAACAGTATTCATATTTATATTGATAGCCCAATTACTGAAAAAAAACAAATACCCATTTTCATTAGATCTAAATAAAATTATAAAAAATCCTGCTAGTAGAGAGCTTCTATCTGCCATAATACCGTATCTAGATATAGAAGAACAGCAAAATGTATACACTATTTTAGGATTGCTTGAAGCATTAGACACAATATATGGCGTAGCAGATGGTACATATCAGGACGTAAAAATATCAAATACCCCCATATTGTTTGACAGTGAAAAAGAGCGTATAGTGGGAATATTAAAGGCTATAAAGCCCTATGTGCCTGAGCCATCTAGAGAGTTAGTAAATAATATAGCTAAGGCTCAGACTATGTCATCCCAACTTGCTCGCAATATAAGAGTATATAAGAGTAAAAGATTATCGGGACAGAATCTATTAGATAGCCTCGATCCCATATATGATAGTTTCGATACATTACGCCCTATTATCCCACCTAAACAGTATGAACAGATAGATAGGATAGTAAGTATGGCAAAGTTATTTGAGTCATCAGAGCTAAAAAATTACATACCTTCAGATGAAAAATCAGTTGGAGATGGAGCTGTAGATATGAAGACCACTACAGACCAAGATCCGAAAATGAATACTTCACCAAAGAAGACAGATGATACGATAGAAACTCTCATGAAAGTTATAAATCTCTTTAACCAAGCATCAAAAAACTAATACACTACTCAAAGAGGAATCTATCTAGTAGGGGAAGTACAAAAGAAGCTATAATGCTTCCTATTGTAGCTGTGACTAGTTGGGGCCAGCTAAATTTAAAGGAGAGCATCTTAGGTATTATTTGCACCTTATCTCCTTGCAAATTTGGAACTATTAGGGGCAATGCAATGTGTACTACCGTAATATATAGGCATAGAAATTTAACCACGATACCAACTGCAAAGCTCCCTATTTTACTTTTTTTATATAATAGGGCAACACATACGACAATTGCAATATTTCCCAACGCAACAAAGGGGACGAGTATTGGAAATGCAATTTCACCTTGAATTAATGCTATGACTGGAGCAAGTATTGATATTGTTATGCCACCTCCTGCCCCAACCATTACTGCAGCTATAATGAGACATGCATTTACAAGTGATCCTATTATATATTGATCCAAATCTCCCATACCAGGTATTGTAACTTTGGGAATAACTATTCTAAGTGATTGAAAAGCTACTGTCAATCCCAATAGTATGGCCGTTCTAGTCAACCACCTCGTTGTCTTTTTCATATCAAATTACCTCCACAATATACTAATTTGTCTTTACAACTAATATTGTAACATCATCGAGCATTTCATGTCTATTCACAAATGTAAAATAAGCATCTATTATATCGCTACATATCTCGTTGACATTCATTCCCTTCATGCCCTTCACAAACTCTAGAAGAAAGTCATCTGAGGAATACCTATGGGCATCTCTATCCATATCCACGAGCCCATCTGTGTAAAATATGATAGTATCTTCTGGTTTCAACTTCATTGAATAGGTCTTGTAATAGGGTTTAAAGTATTTACCAAATTTACATATGGGAAACCCCTCTAGTTCTATCGTTCGTACATCTCCGTTTATATCTAATATAATGGGAGCTATATTCATACCTGCAGATGAATATGAGAGCTCGTGGTTTTTCGTATTATATATACAATATAGCATTACAAGATATGCCTCATCAGGAAAAGGCATTTCATTATATGTATTATAGAGGTTCATGAGTACATCGCTTGGGGAAAAAATCTCTTGCTGTCCATCATCATATATCTTTTTTACATGTATCTTTTGATTTATAAAAACATTGAGCATGGCAGCTGAAACCCCATGACCTGCCACATCTCCAATCAATATACCTATATTTTCATCGTCAAGCTTAAAGATGTTATAAAAGTCTCCCCCTACTTTTTCACAGGGAAAATACTTGGCGGCAAACTCCATTCCCTCCACATTTGGAAAACTATTTGGCAACAGAGCCAATTGAATATTTTTTGCATAGTCTAAGTCTTGCTCTAATTTTTGCTGTGCCTCCTCAATCTCTGAAGTCCTCTCTTCAACCATAGTCTCTAAATTATTTGCATACTCACTTATCTCCATCTCTGCACGTCGGAGAATTTCATATGGCTTTTGCACATTTATAACAAACAGAGCCTTAAAATACCAATAATACGCCACTAACCTAAATATCTGACCTATTATATAATACATATCATATATCTTGGCATAAAATATAAAAGCTCCTTCACTTATGATGCTACTTACAAGGGCAATAATAAAAAAATTATGTCCCTTCTCGCCCCTATTCTTATAAAAATATATTGTCCCAATAAATAGGACCATAGTAACGATTTCAAATACCCTACCACGGTTGTCACCAGCAATGTTATTCGATAATATCTGAAATAAGAATTTCCTTTGCTCAATAAATAAAACTATCAACCCACTAAGGATAAGTGCTATGCATAAGAAAAATAGCTGATGTCTATCCTCTCTCCTATGAGGTTTTATTGTATTTGTCATCAATAGACCAAATGCCATATTAAACCTGGCTAATTTCCAATATACAACTGCTTTTTGAGCAATTTCTCTCATATCGCATGGAGTTATACCCATACATGACAGAATATGAAAAAGTGTGAATATACTAGTAGATAAAAATACACAAGATGTAATTATGGACATAAGTCTATTAGTCTGTTCGTATGTATGGTAGGTCATTATGAATATGGAAAAGGTCATCACCAGACCTATCAATTCAAAAAACGCATGCCAATTGACTAATCTGTATACAGCGATAATAGACCCCATTTTACTTCCCCCAAACTATTTCGATTAATATTTACTTATACTTTACCTATAAGACCTCGCATGTAAGGAGTATTTCAGTTAAAGCTTTTGGATTTTAGATTATTATATCTCTGTAGATATATACACTGTGACTTCTACTTTCACAAATCGGTATATTACCCTTTTATGGAGCTCTATATATCCCCTATAATATCTCCAAATGTGATCTGTTCAGGCTCATGGGGGTATATAAAATTAGATACCTGCATCCCTATAAGTCGTACAGGACGATCCATGGGCACCCTATGTCTCAATATGTTTTTACCAATTGAATATAACTCTTCATATGAATATATGGGCTCTTTGAATGTCTTACTTCTAGTTATAAGTCTGAAATTGTCATACTTCACTTTGACAGTTACTGTCTTACATTTTAAATAATTGCTATCTAAGCGATTTGCTAGAGATACAGAGAACTCTTGTATATAGGCTTCTAACTGTCTAATATCCTGAGTATTTTTGTTGAGCGTGGTCTCCTCCCCCATGCTCTTGGCTTCCTGTTTACTCTCCACTATACTATCATCTATGCCATGGGCAAATTGTAAAAGTTCATAGCCTCTCCTACCCCACCGCTCTATCAGAAATCTCCTATCATAGTCTAATAAATCTCTGACTGTAAATATCCCCAAGCTATTGAGTTCGCCTTCAGTTTTATCTCCGACGCCCCATAATTTACGCACAGGTAGGGTAGGTAGAAGTTCTTTTGCATCCTCTGGAGTTATAATGGTAAAGCCATCCGGTTTTTCCATGTCTGAGGCCAATTTGGCAAGAAATTTATTATATGATATACCTACAGAGGCGGTAAGTTTTACTTCAGTATATATATCCTCTTTTATGATTTTGGCAATTTCAATTGCATTTTTACCATTTACATCTAAAAAAGCCTCATCTATAGATATGGGCTCTATTACATCTGTATATCTCCCGAATATTTCATGTACGTGACGTGAAGCTTCTTTATATTTCTCCATATTAGTTGGAATAAATATAGCAAACGGGCATAATTCTTTTGCCCGTTTAGCTGGCATTGCTGAATGTATACCAAATTTCCTTGCCTCATATGAAGCAGTGCTTACAACACCTCTCCCGTCTGGCGAACCTCCAACTATTACAGGTTTCCCTCTGTAGTAGGGATTATCACGCTGCTCTACAGATGCAAAAAAGGCATCCATATCCACATGTATAATAGTGAGAACATTATTAACTTTGATCTCTCTCTTCATTAAAATCCCCTTCAATGAGCTTTCTAACCCCACACATGGCCTCTATTTCATCAGGGCCAGTTATGCGCACTTTAAAGGGTGTACCTTTAAATATACCCAGGGCCAATATAGATAAGAGGCTTTTACCATTGCCTATCTTGTTATTTTTAATCACAAGTACTTCTGATCTATATTTATTGGCTACCTGTGTAAGTTTTGCAGCAGGTCTTGCATGAAGACCCATCTCATTATTGATGACAAATTCCCTCTCTATCATAGATGTCCCCTTCTTTGTTTGATTTTAATATCCTTTAAAAGTATTTTACCGTAATTTGCATGTAAACTCAACATATATTTTACTTAAGTTGCAAGTAATTATTCAAAAAAGCACGGTTTTTCAACATTTAATTGCGAATAACTTGATTTCCCAAGTATCCATGACTCTAAACCCGTCCTATCACTAAGCAGTTTAAAAGATATTCTTATGTATGAAAGATTTAACTATATATTAATATAGAACAAAAAATAAACTTGACAATTAGCCCATTTTTAGTCATAATAGTATTGTGCTATGAAGGAAAGGAGTAGCTATACCCTATGCACACAGAGACCTAGGGATGGTGGGAACCTAGGAGCAAGGTGTAGTGAAGGCGTTCCAGAGCACTATCTAGAATCAAGAGGGCTTCTAATTAAAGAAGCTAAAAAGGGTGGAACCGCGAAAGTAAGTCTTTCGTCCCTTTAAGGGATGAAGGACTTTTTTATTTATAAAAATTTTTAAAGGAGGATGAAGAATATGTCAAAAGATGTGACAATGGACGAGATAGTGGCCCTCTCTAAGGGCAGAGGATTTATATTCCCTGGGTCGGAGATTTACGGTGGATTGGCAAACACATGGGACTATGGTCCTTTAGGTATCGAGCTCAAAAATAACATAAAAAAAGCATGGTGGAAGAAATTCATACAGGAGAGCCCCTATAATGTAGGTATGGATGCAGCAATTCTCATGAATCCTAAGACATGGGAAGCTTCGGGCCATGTAGCAGGATTTAATGACCCCCTTATGGATTGTAGGGCTTGTAAGTCTAGGTTTAGAGCAGATCATATAATCGAAAACTACCTCAAAGACAAAGGCGAGGATATCAATCCAGATGGATGGAACAACGAGAAGATGGAAGAGTTTATTTCTGAAAATAATATCCCCTGCCCTGACTGTGGCAAACATGACTTTACCGATATAAGACAATTCAACCTAATGTTTAAGACATACCAGGGTGTTACAGAAGATAGCCAATCAGAACTATTCTTAAGGCCTGAGACTGCACAGGGTATATTTGTAAACTTTAGAAATGTACAACGTACCACACGCAAAAAAGTACCCTTTGGAATAGGACAAATCGGTAAATCTTTTAGAAATGAAATAACTCCTGGTAACTTCATATTCAGAACCCGAGAATTTGAGCAGATGGAACTTGAATTCTTCTGTAAACCTGGTGAAGACCTTGAGTGGTTCAACTATTGGAGAACCTTCTGCAAAGATTGGATAGTCAATCTTGGTGTAAAATCGGAGAACTTGAGGATGAGAGATCACGATGCAGAAGAACTATCTCATTATAGTAAAGCAACCACAGATATTGAATATATGTATCCTTTTGGTTGGGGTGAAGTATGGGGTATAGCAGATAGAACTGACTATGATTTAAAACAACATGCTGAGAATTCAGGGGAAAATTTCAACTATCACGACCCAAATTCTAATGAACAATTTATTCCCTATTGCGTAGAGCCTTCTGTTGGAGTAGATAGACTATTCCTTATGTTTCTGTGTGAAGCATATAATGAACAAGAACTTGAAAATGGCGATACCCGTAAAGTGCTTAATTTACATCCTGCTCTAGCACCCTTTAAAGCAGCTGTACTTCCACTCAGTAAAAAGCTTCGAGATAAAGCAGATGATGTATTTGCAAGACTTAGGAAGAACTTTATGGTAGATTATGACGAATCAGGTAGCATTGGCAGACGCTATAGAAGGCAGGATGAGATTGGAACTCCATTTTGCATAACTATAGACTTTGATACACTGGAAGATGATACCGTGACCATAAGGTATAGAGATTCTATGGAACAGATAAGGATAGCCATAGATGAATTAGAAGATTTCTTAAGCAAAGAAACAGTATTTTAATAGAGGTCATATTTGGATGACCATTATTAAGAATAAAATAATGAAGGTATAAATGGGATTTTTTAAGTTGGGGATTATTATTGTCAGTATTAGATTAATAATTGATTAAAAAGCTAGAGAATGGTACCGTATTCTCTAGCTTTTTTGTCTATATCTCTTCTATTGCTTCTGTAGGGCAACTTTCAATTGCCTCCCTGACATCCTCTTCAAGATGCTCAGGAACCTCTTCCTCTATTGCTTCTGCCTTATCATCATCCCCCCACTCAAATACCTCATCACATATGCTTATGCATAACCCACAGCTAATACATAGCTCCTTATCTACATTTGCCCTCATTATATAGACTCCTCCCTGCATAATATATTTAAATCCTCAATATATATATTGCCCTTCCTAAAGTTTTTAATCATATTCTTTTTAATCTTTTATATATTTTTCATAACGCATAAAAGTGGCCTTATCTACTTGTGCCTCTATCTCTATGAATTGTTCACCATAGTATTCATTTAAAACATTACCCTCATCGTGAATGGATGACACAATTTTCATATCCTCATAGGGTATTAAAAATTTCACTTTACATGTTGTATCTGGCAAATTTTCTTCAATAGCCATTAAGAGTTCTTCTATTCCAATGCCCTTAGCTGCAGATATAAAGGCATATGGCTTTATGCGTGGAAGAAAAGCCGTATTCCCCAATTTGTCTATCTTATTATAGACGGTGACAATAGGTTTTTTTAATCCCATGGAGCCAAGTACACCCTCTACAGTTTTCATCTGTGCCATGAAATAAGGAGAGCTTCCATCTACCACATGGAGCAATAAATCGGCAAACACTGCTTCCTCCAATGTAGATTTAAATGCTTCTACTAAATCATGTGGTAATTTATTTATAAAGCCCACTGTATCTATGAGAATTATCTCTTGTCCATTTCCTAGTATCACCTTTCTCGATGTGGGGTCTAATGTGGCAAAGAGCTTATCCTCTACCAATATATTACTGTCAGTAAGTAAATTCATCAAAGTACTCTTCCCAGCATTTGTATACCCTACTAAGGCTACCGTCGGATATCCTATCTTTTTTCGTCTCAGCCTAAGTGAGTCTCGGCGGATTTTAACCGCCTTTAATTCCTTTTCAATCTCGAATATTCTCTGCCGTATATGTCGCCTATCAGTCTCTAGTTTCGTCTCACCAGGTCCCCTAGTACCTATGCCACCTCCCAGCCTCGACAGGGTTAGACCCATACCAGTAAGCCTAGGAAGGCGATATTTAAGTTGGGCAAGCTCTACTTGTAGCTTACCCTCTTTTGAATTAGCCCTCTTAGCAAATATATCAAGAATTAGAGATGTCCTATCTATGACCCTTATACCTATAATATCTTCAAGGTTTCTTATCTGTGCAGCAGATAATTCGTCATCAAATATTATAAGATCGGCATCTAATTCCTGTGCAGCATACTGTATCTCCTCTGCCTTGCCTCTACCTACGTATGTTGCACTATCGATGGTTTGTTTCCTCTGTATAACTCTGTGTATCACAAGAGCGCCGGCGGTATGGGCAAGTCTCTCCAATTCATCTAGTGAATGTTCTCCTGTATTATCCATATCAACTGCTACCAATATAGCCCGTTCTTGTCCACTTTTTACTTCATGTAATCTCATTAAATTCCCCCTCAAAAATTTCCTTACCACATATCCCTACAATTCCATATATCCTCTGCCTCTAGCCATCCCTTTCTAGCTATTCCTATACCTAGCGATACATAGTCAAATCCCTCTAAATCATGGGCATCTGGACATATAACAATATCAACTCCCATATCCTTTGCCACCCTACACCATCGCCAATCTAAATCGAGCCTATATGGATTTGAATTTATCTCAATTGCTACACCTTTTTCTGCAGCCTTTTCTAGTATTCTCTCCATATCTACATCATAGCCCTCCCGAGATAATAATAATCTCCCCGTTGGATGACCTAAAATTTTTACATATGGATTCTCTAATGCCTTTAATATTCTCTCTGTCATCTCCTCTCTATCCATAGTAAAATTGGAATGGACAGAAGCTATTACAAAATCAAACATGGACAGAATATCATCATCGTAATCCATAGAACCATCCTTTAATATGTCTGCTTCAATTCCCTTTAATATCTTAAAGTCATCATACTTTCTATTTACAACTTCGATCTCTTCAAATTGCCTATATATATCGTCCTCGGCAAGTCCATTTGCATAGTAAGCAGATCTGCTATGATCCGATATACCCATATATCTATAACCTAAATTCCTGGCATGTTGAGCAAGTTCCTCAATTGTATTCAAACCATCGCTATATACACTATGTATATGAAATACTCCCTTGATATCAGATGCTGATACCAATTTGGGTAGACTATGCTTTTTTGCAGCCTCTATCTCACCTCTGTCCTCCCTGAGCTCAGGTGGGATATAATCCATATCAAATATAGCATATATATCTCTTTCATCCCTACACGGAATGAGTTGTTTATTTACAATATTGAACACTCCATATTCATTTATTTTAAGACCTCTCTCCTTGGCAATATGCCGCATATGTGTATTATGTTCTTTACTACCAGTAAAATGATTTAAAACGTATGGATATTGATGTGGTTTGACCACCCTCAAATCTACTGCCATGCCATTTTTTAGTCTGATAGATGTCTTAGTATTCCCCTTTGCAATTACCTCATCTACTTTTGGCAAAGAGGAGAATAGATTCATTATATCTTGGCTACAATTGGCACTTAAAACTATATCTACATCTCCTATGACCTCTTTATGTCGCCTTAAACTACCTGCTATGTCAATATCTATTGTATCAGGGTGACGCTTTAACCTATCAATTATCTCCTCTGCTTCCGTATATGCCTCTAAATATAGATATTTATTCCTATATAATTTTAAATTCTCGATACCTCTCAATATATTATCTTGCATTTTGGGTCCAAATCCGGGTAGAGTAAGGAGCCTATTCTCCATACATGCATATTCCAACTCTCCTATATTTGTAATATTTAAGTTTTCATATAGACTTTTTACTCTCTTAGGGCCTAGGCCCGGTATTTGAAGGAGTTCAAATAAGGTAGAAGGAAAACTCGCCTTGAGTTCTTCATAGTATATAAGTGTTCCTGTAGCTACAAGTTCAGTTATCTTCTCTTCTAAGGCCTCACCTATTCCGTCTATATTCCCTAAAGTACCTTCCTCTACCATAGTTCTCAAATCTTCATCGAGCCTTTCAATAGCCCTAGCACCATTATAGTATGCTCTAGCCTTAAAAGGATTTTCACCCTTAAGCTCTAACATAATGCCTATGTCATTTAATATGGTGGCAACCTCTCTCTTATCCATGCAGATGACTCCTTTTCCCAAATATATTTGTAGATATATTATATATCAAGCGCCTAGTTTTTGCCAACCAATGAAAATATAAAAAATGAGGGGCTACCCTAAAATAATAGACCCTCATATCTATATACTTTTCTATGGCTGTATACTGTTATTTAATGTGGCATCTACTTTAGCCAAGGCCTCATAGGTATTGGGACCGACAATTCCATCTGCACCTAATCCATAATCCCTCTGAAAAGCTATCACGGCATCCCTTGTTGCATTGCCGTATATACCGTCGATTGCACCATTATAGTAGCCAACTTGGTTTAAAATATTTTGCACCATCTGTACATCCGGACCGGGTTCAACGCCTACATATAAAAGACGCCCTGTAGAAGCAGAACCTAATATTACAACCTCTGTCCCCAACGGAACTATATCATATAGTTCTATCACATTCTCATTAGTAAGACGAATACATCCATGACTCACTGCCTTACCTATGGACTGGGGTTCATTGGTACCATGTATTCCATAGCCTCCCCAAGGGATATTGAGTCTCATCCATCGTGCCCCAAAAGGCCCACCTGGGTTTTCAGTTTTCTGTATTATCTTCCAATTCCCTATAGGAGTTGGTGTAGAAGGTTTGCCTACTGCCACTTCATATGTCTTTATTGTAGTATCGCCTTCCTTGAGAATTAATTGTTTAGTATCCAATAATACTGTTATGGAATATTGGGAATCAAAAAAATCTAGACTTTCCCTACTAAGTCCAATTGCATTCCAGGTATTCGGTCCTACAACCCCATCAGATAGGAGACCCATATCTGCCTGAAAACTTGACACTGCCTCTGCCGTCTCCTTATCATAGATTGAGGTGATTTCTCCTTGGTAATAACCCAGTTCCTTAAGCTGTTCTTGCACATTGCGCACATCTATACCCTCCATAAGAGGATTTGCAGTAACTCTTAAGTACCTACTAGCATAGTTCAAATTCATCACCCCTATCTACGTATCTTTGATAATGACTCATGTAATTAGAAATATTTCTTAGAATTTAAGTATTCTTCTACCTTTTCAAGCACCTCCCCAAAGCGCTGGAAATGTACAACCTCACGTTGCCTCAAAAATCGCAGGGGATCGATGACATCAGGATCGTCGGCTAGCTTTATGAGATTTTCATATGTTGCACGAGCTTTTTGTTCTGCTGCTAGATCCTCATGGAGATCTGCTATGGGATCACCTTTAGACTGGATATATGCAGCTGTAAACGGGACGCCCGTACCTGTACTAGGATATACTGCCCTGTCATGATCGGCAAAATATCCACCTGCATCGGCCTCTTTTATCTCTTCTGTCGATGCGCCCTTCATGAGCTGATATACCATAGAACCCACCATTTCAAAATGCGCCAGCTCTTCAGTGCCTATATCATTTAGTACAGCCTTTGCCTCTGGTATGGGCATATGGTATCTTTGAGATAGATATCTCAAAGAGGCTGCGAGTTCACCGTCTGGCCCCCCATATTGGGTTATAATGTATTTTGCCATCTTAGGATTTGGATTTTTTATTTTCACTTTATATTGTAGCTTTTTCTCATAGATCCACATTTTCGCATCCCTCCATCCAATGATCTTGTTCCCAAGGCCATGGCTCCTCTATCCATCTCCATGACATTCCCTGATTCAAAGCTGTTCCGAAATTGCTTAGAGGTCCATATTGCCTCTCGTATTGTGCTTTCAAAGTCATGAGCTGTTGCGTATACATATTGTATTCTTTTAGAGCCCTCATATCACATGGATGGGTATCTAAATATAGATTTAACTCCACTGTCATAAATTCGATAGCCCGTATCTGATTTAAAAGCTCTTGTCTAACATTCATAACAACAAGGCCCCCTTTCTTCCTTAGGTTTATAGGGTCTGACAAGTTCAGGAAACATAGTACCGTGCTCTAGTGCCTCCATAGGTGAAAAACTATTCATATAACGCTGGTATGGAATATAGGCTCTTGCGAGTTCAACTCCCCTTCGAGCCATAGGGGGAGTTTTGTTATAACAGTTTTGCATATCATATGTTGCAGGATATCCGTAGTGCATTCATCAGCACTCCTTTCATAGTATGAATCTTCATATTCATACTATTCATAATATAGATAAATGTTACAACTAGAAAATGATATGACATTTATATGAACTTGTTCATATTCATAGAAGATTGGACCATATTGCAATTAGAATATGGCATCTATTTCAAATTTTTTTGATTTACCTGGACATATAGAAATGATAAGTTGGCCAGCCCCAACATATGAGCAATTCCCGAGACATAAAACAAATATCATGAGCTGTCAGATAGATTGTATAAAATAAAAAACTACCTTCTAGCCAAATATAATGGCCAAAAGGTAGTCAATCGTCAAAGTCGCCCCAACTTCCTGTAGTTGGCTCCGGCTTCTTTTTTATCTCTATGAGTTCATCAAGTTTAGTCATCTCTAACAGCTTTTGAACACCCAATTTAGGATATTCAACTATCAACTTTCCTCCATTAGATTTCATCTTCTTTAGTAGAGATATCAAAAGTCCAATACCAGCACTGTCCATAAAATTTACTTTAGACATATTCAACACAAGAACCTTTACATCAGAATCCACATATTTTAATATATTTTCTTTTATACTATGCGTGCTGGTAAAAGATAGAGCGTTCACTAGTTCAACCCTTACCGTGTCTTCTTTTCTGCTTATTTTCAAACATCAACCCCTCCCTTCAACAGACATTGTATTAGGTGTTATGTTCCACTAAGAAATCCACCATATCTTTAGCGCTTGGCGGGCATCCTCTTAGATAGACATCAGCACCTTTGGTACAACTACCAATACCTATACCTTCCACTTCACTGCCCCTATATCCTTGGCCGATATGGATATTATCATCCATATTATCTAATAGTCCCTTCTCCCTAATACGCTCTAGGGCATGTATCAGACTCCCATAGCAAGCAGAGCAGGCTTCTTTGGCATTGATATATTTTGACAGGTAATCAAGTTTAGTATTGCCCTGCCCTATATCTATACCCACTTTCCCCTGGTTCAACTCAACTATGTCTGCCCTACTTATATTGGCAGAACCTACGCCAATCTCCTCTGCTATACATATGTATTGAATATCATCTTTAGAATAGCCAATTAATTTGGCAGCATAGGAATCTATTAAAACTGGATCTCGCCCCATCATAATTCTATTCATGGAGACAGGAGTACCACCTTCTTCAAATGTGAGATCCCCATATATACCGTCTACTATCACCAGGTCAGTTTTTAAATATTTATTGAGCCAAGCTATGGGTTCATGAAGACCCATAGTATGGAAACGCCTTTTTTCCCTATCGGGAATACATCCCTTCAAATTTTTTAGAGCACAAGTAAGTCTTGTTTGACAATGGGCCTTTAATACAGGTATATTTATCAAAAAATCTACTTCCATAGCCTTATCGCATATATTTATGGTGGGATTAGTACCATAGCCAAAATAGCTGTCATCTTTAAGATCTATGAGGGGAATATCGTATCTAGTTGATATATCTTCATAACCACAGGCACTATATGCCCTTTTGGTATCATCACCTACCCAAGAACTCTCCAATATAACTATATTATGATATCCATGGGTTTTTAGATATTCTATTATAGCAATAACTATCCTAGGATCTGTTGTTGCCCCTAAATGGGAGGGTTTGGGCACTACCAAATTTGGTTTTATACCTATGAGAATATCTTTCTCGTCACCAATATAGTCCAATACATGACCTTTCTCAAATAACTCTGGTATCATGCTACCTGGATTGTCTCCATATATTATCATTATATCGTTTTTGTCCAGCATATACACCATCCCTTTCAAAAGAAACCCAGTTTCACCTAAAATCATGTACTATGGGCATGCACCTCGCCCTTTTAAACCAGCCCTTAGAGATGCGTATAGGAGGAGCTGCCTGGTAACGTTTGTATTCATTTCTATCCACCATATTGATTATCTTACATACCATATCTCTATCATAATCCCTATCTACTATCTCCTCCTCAAATAGCCCCTCTTCTAGGTACAGATATAGTACTCTGTCTAGTATAGAATAAGGGGGTAGACTATCTTCATCCTTTTGATCAGGGCTTAACTCCGCAGAAGGAGGTTTTGTTATTATAGATTTAGGTATTATCTCGTCCTCTCTGTTTATAAATCGGCAAAGTTCATATACCTGTCCCTTATATATATCGCTTAATATGGCCAATCCACCACACATATCGCCATACATCGTTGTATATCCTACATAGAGTTCTGACTTATTGCTAGCCGATATAACTAGCTTCCCTTCCCGATTTGAAACGAACATCCATAGATCACCCCTTATACGGGCCTGTATATTCTCCTCTGCAATATCGCCTATCGGACTACCATCCTCATTAAATATCTTTAGATAGGATGCAAAGAGGTTGTCTATGGGCATACACCTATAATCTATACAAAGGTTATTCGCAAGTATATATGCATCGTCTTTACTACCTTGTGAGGTATACATTGAAGGATTAGAAATTGCAAGCACATTGTCGCTTCCCACTGCATCTGCAGCAATACAAGCAGCAAGTGCTGAATCTACTCCTCCACTTAGACCTAAAATAACTCCGTTTAACTTGGATTTCCTGCAATAATCTCCGAGTCCTAATACCAAGCCCCTATATAGATAGGATATATCTTCTCTTTCAATATCTATACTATCTAGAGCTTCTGTATCCCATATAAATAAAGTTTCCTCAAAGGAAGGAGCTTTGCCACATACCTGCCCCTTGTCATTTATAATGAGAGAGCTTCCATCAAATACTAACTCATTATTGCCCCCAACCATGTTTACAAATACTATCGGCCTATTAACCGATCTAGCTAGTCTATTTAATCGCTCTATTCGCTCAGTCCCTCGTCCATAATAGTAGGGAATTGAACAGATATTGAGAAAAATATCTGTTTTATCATGATCGACTATACTCTCTAGTCGATCTTGGCTTTCTATTTCTCCTACCACTATTCCTATTTTAATTCCATTATAATCTACAGTATGGGAAGGAGCACTACCCTTCACAAAATATCTTTCTTCATCAAAATATGGATGCTTTATAAGGTTTCTCTTGGGAAATATACCATAGATGGAGCCATCCTTTAAAAAAACTACACAATTCATAAGTCTTCCCGATTGGCTATCGAGTATAGGCGCCCCTAAGAGCACATCAATCTCGTAGGCCTCCTTTGCAATCTCTTCCAATGCATCTTCACACTGCCCGATAAACCTAGAATTATATAAAAGATCACATGGTGGATAGCCAGTAATGGTGAGTTCGGGAAAGCATATAATATCACTATCCTTTTTCCTGGCTTCTTTTATATACTGTAAAATAACATCTTTATTATGGTCTATATCACCGATTATTGTATTGACTTGAGCAATAGCGATTTTCATTCCTCTACACCACCTATGTTGAATATCTGTGCTACCGTCTCCTCCATATCTTCTTTGGAACATGTCCGTGTATGCAGTATCTGCTTGTGCTTGAGCTGTTCTAGAGAATTTGGAATAGGAGTATTAGACATTGAAGCTAATTTAGCAAGCATTTCAAATTCGTCCCTATCTCTTATTAGTTCTTCTCCCCCTATTCCCATTAGCACATCTTCTATAAATTTATATGGACTGGCAGTAGAGACTACTAATGCCTTTTTATACTCGTCCACTGCATTTCTATAGTCATACAAGACCTTCATACCAACAGCAGTATGGGGATCTAGCACATAATTAAACTGAGCATATATAGATTTTATGGTATTGAGTGTCTCAAGATCATCGGCATAACCTCCCCAAAAATCTTCTCTCAGTTTTTCATGCTGTTGATGTGTAAGCTTATACCTATTCGATTCATTTAGCTCCTCCATAAGATGCGAAAGCTCCCCATCGTCCCTTTCTAGTATCTCATATAATAAGCGCTCTAGGTTACTAGATATGAGTATATCCATGGAGGGAGATATTGTCTTATAAAATTCCCTATTGCTATCGTATATCCCAGTTGATATAAAGTCTGTCAATATATTATTTCTATTAGAAGCACATATAAGTCTATCTATGGGAACTCCCATCTGTTTAGCATAGTAGGCAGCTAATATATTACCGAAATTACCCGTAGGTACAACTACATCAAAAGATTCACCCATAACTAATTGCTTAGCCTCTATCATGTCTATATAAGCCGATACATAGTATATAATCTGTGGAACTAATCTTCCCCAATTTATGGAGTTTGCCGATGACAGTCTATATCCTGCCTTATTCATATCCATATTAAATTCTCTATGTGTAAATATCCTCTTAACTCCTGTCTGTGCATCATCGAAGTTTCCCATCACACCTAAGACATGAACATTACTTCCCTCTTGAGTAGTCATCTGGAGTTCTTGTATAGGGCTCACACCCGATTCGGGATAAAATACCACTATATGTGTACCTTCCACATCCTTAAAACCTTCCAGGGCAGCCTTTCCAGTATCACCTGATGTGGCAACAAGTATTACCACATCTTCCCCTATACCCTTCTTATCCATTGCAGTCCTCATAAGATGAGGTAAGAGCTGAAGTGCCATATCCTTGAATGCACAAGTAGGCCCATGCCAAAGCTCTAATATGCCTATGTCATGGGTCAAAGAAATAACAGGCGCTATAGCATCTGAAGAAAATTTTTGGGATCCATATGCCCTATCTACGCATATACCAATCTCTTCCTCTGTATAATCAGTTAAAAAAAAGGCAAGAAGTTTCTTTGCCCGCTCCCTATAATCTAGATTCATCATACTTAAAATAAAGTCAGAATCCATTTTAGGGATATAAGAAGGCACAAACAGCCCACCGTCATCTGATATGCCTTGCAGTATAACATCTGTAGATTTTAGTCTTTTGTTCTTGTCACGCGTGCTTTCATATACCATAGTGCAATCTACTCCGTTCGATTTCTTTTATATATATCATATATAATGGGAGGGGTCAAGCTGGTCAAATAATAAAAGCCAAGGGGTAAATCCCTCGGCTTTTACCTGTCAAAGAATATGTTCTTTGAGAAACGCAGGTGTGTTCTCAGGATTACCACTCATTGTCATGCAAAACTTCACATTAAAATTGTCTGCTAACTTCTCCAAATCTTCAAAGAAGGTCTCTACTATGTCTGCCTCCTGTCTATACATGTCTAAAAGACCATCCATGTAGATCTTATCTATATCATAATTTTGGGCTATGACGCCAGACAGAAAACCATAAAATTCTCGAAGGTCCTTTATATCGTAGTCATTTATGTTTATGTAGCGTATCTTCCTGTCTAAGGCTATTGTATAACAGTTACTGCTATCTATAAATACAACATCACCAAACCCCTCAGCCGCAGCCCCATTAGCCATGCCAATTATCTTTTTAGTCTTGCCAGTACCCCTATCTCCAAAGATCACTCTTATCAAGTTGACCGCCTCCCATTATGATTGTTTGATATCTTACTTTAATTATAACATATGAAGGGAGGTTATGGCTATATATTATTTCTACGCTTTTTTATTCTGACGTCTCTTTCGCTCTCCCATATCTAATATTGTCTTTCTCAACCTGATATTCTCAGGTGTAATCTCCACAAGTTCATCATCAGCTATAAATTCTAAAGCCTCTTCGAGGGACAGTTTTCTAGGAGGCACTAGCCTTAATGCTTCATCAGAACCAGCGGCCCGCATATTTGTAACATGTTTTTTCTTACATACATTCACATCTATATCACCTGGTCTTGAGCTTTGTCCTACTATCATTCCCCTGTAGACTTTCGTCCCTGGCTCTATAAACAAAGTTCCTCTCTCTTGAGCATTATAAAGACCATAAGTAACGGCTTCTCCATCTTCAAAGGCAACTAATGAACCTTGCTGCCTTGATGGTATATCTCCTTTATAGGAAGTGTAACCGTCAAATATAGTATTTAATATTCCCTCGCCCTTTGTATCTGTCATAAATTCCGAACGGTATCCAAATAGGCCTCTAGCAGGAATAGAAAATTCTAACCTGACACTACCTCCCCTTAAATTATTCATGCCCATAAGTTCGCCTTTCCGTCTGCCAAGCTTTTCAATTACTACTCCAGAGAATTGTTCTGGTATGTCTATTATTACCCTTTCCATGGGTTCGTGCCTCTTACCATCTATCTCTTTATATATTACGGTAGGCTTTGATACCTGAAACTCATAACCTTGCCGACGCATTGTTTCTATAAGTATGGATAGATGTAGCTCACCTCTCCCTGATACTTTGAATGTATCAGGTGAATCTGTCTCCTCTACCCTCAAGCTCACATCTGTCTTAAGCTCCTTTAAAAGACGCTCCCTTATATTCCTCGATGTTACAAATTCTCCTTCAGTTCCAGCAAACGGACTATCGTTTACAGAAAAAAACATGGATACAGTAGGTTCAGATATTTTCACAAATGGCAATGGCTCAGGATGCTCATAATGACAGATAGTATCACCTATACTTATCCCTTCAACGCCGGATACTGCCACAATATCTCCTACCTCTGCCTTGTTTACCGATTTTCTATTTAATCCATTAAATTCATACAAACTAGTTATAACAGCCGTTTCTAGCTCAGATTCCGAATTACACAAGACAACATGTTGATTGACCTCTATACTACCTCTTTCAATCTTACCAATACCTATCCTACCGACATAGTCATTGTAGTCTATAGTAGATACAAGCATTTGAAGGGGGGCATCTATTTCACCCTTTGGTGGAGGCATATAATTGACTATGGCATCAAATAGAAGTTCCATTGATGTCCCTTTTTTGTCAGCATCAGATGAAGCCCAACCTTCTCTAGACGATGCATATATATATGGACACTCTAACTGGGCGTCACTGGCATCTAACTCTATGAGAAGGTCAAGGACTTCATCCACTACTTCTACCGGCCTTGCATCGGGTCTATCCATCTTATTTATGACCACTATACCTGGGAGTTCAAGATCTAAGGCCTTTTTTAATACAAACTTGGTCTGGGGCATAGGTCCTTCAAAAGCATCTACAAGTAGAAGCACGCCGTCTACCATCTTTAATACTCGTTCCACCTCTCCTCCAAAATCAGCATGACCTGGAGTATCTATGATATTTATCTTTACATCATTGTGCATAACTGCTGTATTTTTTGACAGTATGGTTATTCCCCGCTCCCTCTCTAGCTCATTAGAATCCATAACCCTGTCTTTTACCTGTTGATTTTCTCTGAATATCCCACTTTGCTTAAGTAATTGATCTACTAAGCTGGTCTTACCATGATCTACGTGAGCTATAATAGCAATATTTCTTATATCCTCTCGT
>CALKWW010000045.1 GCA_938003945.1 uncultured Bacillota bacterium
GATTATATATATTAAATCCTTCTCTTACTAGCCAGAAACCATTGGTAAATTTCATGCGTAGACCACATCCTTCTCTTTATATGTCATTCTTATGTAGCAAAGCTATAAAAATCTATAGCTTTGCTACATAATTAGAATCCTTAAATTATCACTATTTTGTCTCCCAAAGTTCCATCTTCTCTTGTACTAAATCATTCATTGCCTCTGTAAGTGTTGGGAGGCCTGCATTTTCCATCTCTTCTAGATATTCATCCCAGATAGCGTCAAATTCATCTGGCGATGCCAATATAGCCTTTGGAATCAAGCGCATTCCTATATCATCTCTAACACGATTGTCTATCTCCACTAGATCTGGATCATCTATATTATACATCCATGTTGCACCCCATGGTTTGGCAGGAAATTCCTCTGAACTAGGGAATAGATCCATCCATGTCTTAACTCCGTATCCAGCTAAGACCTCTTTTTCTACATCTGTGTAGTTTTCCATTACATCATCTATTTCACTGTCAGGTTGAACATAATTATCCGTAGAGTCCTTGATTCCATTGCCCCACTCAGGGAATGGATAGGTATAGTTGCCTATACCTGTCTTCTTAGAAAACTCCGGATCTGTGCGTCTCATATCATCTATCTCAGGCAAAAACACTCTCTTGCCATCTCCATCATACTCCCAGTGTTCACCTTCTATACCCCAATGAGTCAATACTTGTGCTTCTTCTGTGGCCATCCAATCTAAGAATGCAATTGCTCTCTCAGGGTCTTCACAATTTTTAGTAATGGATATACCCCAACCTCCAGTATAACCAGGGCTCTGATTAACTCTACATTCAGTATCTTCGTCTAAGACAATTGGATATTGGCCATGCATTCGATCCTCAAGTCCTGCTTGACGCAATGCAGTCTGAGCTTCTGAAATCTCCCAAGCAGCATCTGTAAGTGCAAGTGTCCTACCTGATGCAATCTTTGCCTTATACTGATCATATTTTTGAGTGAAGCTCTCAGGGTCTAGTAGTCCTTCATTGTACATGTGATTTAACCATCTAAAATATTCCTTTTCTTCCTCCCTAGTATGGTGACGCACCACCTCATACGTCTCTGGATCTACATACCATTCCCCATCATCAGAACCACCCGTCGCTGCCCATGCAGGATTTGTCACGGATATGAGGAATCTCCACTCATCTGCTAAAATTGTAAGGGGTATGGTGTCTTGCCCTTCTATCTGGGGACACTTGGCATAGTATTCTTTTATGGCGCTTTCAAAATCATCTAATGTCTTCAGTTCAGGATATCCCAATTCCTTGACAACTGCATGTTGTAGCCAAAATGCAGCAGAAGGTTCTAAACTGACCTCATGAACAGGATAAGTACCTACATAGTATATATGCGGATCATCTATACTCCAACGAAGTCTAGGTAGATAGTCACCATATAATGTTTTGAGATTAGGGCCATGTTCTTCTATCAAATCATCTAGTTCAAGTATGGCTCCAGCCTCTTTCAATATGTTCAAGTCACCCTTTGCATATACTAAATCGGGATATTCACCACTAGCTGCCATTATACCTAAGCGTTGTTTGGGATCTCCACCCATTTCATTTTCAATCTCCAATGTTACACCTGTAATCTCTTGAATTTTTTGTGCCACTGGGCTCTCAAATTCATCGTAATTTGCATTCTCATCTGCACTGTACATAGTGAATGTAATAGGTTCTTTAGAAAGCTCCTCTTCATCATCTTCTGAATCTTTGGATGTATTATCCACTACTTCAGGGTCAGCTCCCCCCTTTTTCGAATCGGACTCTTCAGTCTTTTTACAGCCTGTTATCGCTCCCATAATCAATAGAGTTACCAAAATAAGACTTACAATCTTTTTCATGACTTGGTCTCCTTTCTTTTTTCAGATCTACGGGACAATTAAAAATATTCTAAATGTTGAATCCACCCACCTCCTTAGCTCTATATAAAGTAAATGTTTATTCACTAATTTTCTAACTCTTTACAGCGCCTACGACTAGTCCTTGTACAAAATACTTTTGTACAAATGGATATACAATTAAAATCGGAACAGTGGCCACAATTGTCATTGCCATCCGTATAGATTCTGGAGATATTGTCTTGGCTCTCGCTTCATTCTTGGCATAACTATGTATATCTTGACTTGAACTCAATTGGACTTGTGCATTTACCAGTATTTTCTGTAGTTCATATTGTAGCGTAGTCAACTTCTTGTTATAACCACAATAGAGATATGTATCAAACCACGAATTCCAATGACTTACTGCAATAAATAAGGATAATGTGGCAATGGCAGGTACACATAGTGGCATTATAACTTTTGCAAAAATTACAAAATCATTAGCTCCATCTATCTTGGCCGATTCTTGGAGTTCAAAAGGTAAGCCTTCGATGTATGAACGCAAAATTATAACATTAAAGGCGCTTATAAGACCTGGAATTATATATACCCAAAAAGTATTTAACAAGTTTAAATTTCTTATCAACATATAGCCTGGAATCATACCACCACTGACATACATGGTCACTACAAATAATCCTGATACAAACTTCCTTGCAAAAAAATCTTCTCTGCTCAGTACATATGCTAACATCGCCGTAGATAAAATTCCTGTTGCAGTACCTATTATAGTTCGCATAGCCGATACAAATGTAGCCCAACCTATTATAGGATCTTTCAATATCCTCTTATAGTTCTCCAAAGTAAATTCTCTAGGTATAATTGTTATACCACCACGTACCGTATCAATAGAATCATTAAACGAAATAGCAAGAACATGTAAAAAAGGATATAGCGTAACTATTGCAATTATTATCATAATTGTGTAGTTTACAATATCAAATACAATATCGCCAAATGATCGCTTCAAAGTATTCGCCCCCTTGAATAATTAAATAACTCTTATATCCGTCGTCTTCTTGCTTATAGTGTTTGCTATAGTCAAAAGTATTAAAGATACAAGGGATTTAAACATCCCTGCTGCAGTACCTAAAGAATACCTCCCACTTCCTATGCCATAGTCCAATATGTATATATCAAGTACATCTGCATATTCCTTTACTAAAGGGTTTCCTAGTAATAGTTGCTTCTCAAATCCTATATTTATAAGGTTTCCTATACTCATTATGAGTATAACAACCACAGTCGGCATAATGCCTGGTAGTGTGATATATCGCATCTTAGCAAACCTACCTGCACCATCTACGGTTGCAGCTTCGTATAACTCCGGATTTATAGAAGATATGGCCGCTAGAAATATAATAGAATTCCATCCTAATTCCTTCCAAACATCTGCGGCAGTCACTATCCACCAAAACAAGTTAGGTTGAATTAAAAATTGTTTTGGCTTATCTATCATATTAAGTGCCATCAATGTATTATTTACAGGACCATTCATGGATAACATCTCAGTAACTATACTAGCTACAACTACCCAAGATACAAAATGTGGTAGATATGAAACCGTTTGAACTGTCTTTTTAAATGTAAGATTATTAATTTCGTTTAAAAGTAGTGCCAATATAATGGGAAGAGTAAAACCAAATGCCAAACCTAATAGACTCATTACAATTGTATTTCGCAGTACAAGATAGAACATTGGATCTTCAAAGAGCTTTATAAAATGTTTAAATCCAACCCATTCTTGCTCAGAAAATGGGATACCTGGCTTATATTCCTGAAAAGCCATAGTCCAGCCCCATAGAGGCAAATATGCAAATATGATAACCCATATTACAAATGGTAGAGACATAGCTATTAAATATTTCTGTTGTGACAGAGTTTTGCGTATGTTTTTGCCCTTAACTTCCTTAGCTGACGTCTGTCTTTCTTTAATTGGTATCAATCAAATTACCCCCCAGTATTTTCTGTTGCATGTTACCTGAAGAAGAAACTCCTCTCAAATATCAACTATCATGACTCCTATTACAAATGGTAGAAACATAGCTATTAACTATTTCTGTTGCAATAGAGTTTTTCGGAACAACTTACTTTCGTAACTAACTTTAGTCATGAAAGTAAGTTGTTAAAAAATTATAATGC
>CALKWW010000046.1 GCA_938003945.1 uncultured Bacillota bacterium
TAACTAACGTTACAATGCTAAATATAGAGAATAGTCCACCAATGGCAAGTGCGCTTGCGCCTATGTACTTGCTGTATATTGGTAACAAAAAAGATAGTATTCCAAATGAAAATGAACATAGCATGATTGATAAGCTCAAGCTTTTCATATCCCCTAACTTGTTTTCCATATAGCCCATCCCCTTAAACACTATTGTATACTGGATTTATCCCTTTTCCCAGATCCGTACAACCTTATTCCCAAAATTATAGTCATAAGAATATAGATAGATAGTCCAATAGCAATGGCAATATGTCCATCAAATTTTACAAATAGAAATCCAAAAACCGGAGCACTGATGACCCCTGAAAGGCCAATTATAGATTCACTAAGGCTCAAACAGCTTACCTTATACTTATCCGGAGCTACTTCGTATATGAATGTCTTATAAGCAGTAGCAAGTAAGCCAAAGGCAAATCCCGACAATGTCCCTAGGACTATAATAGCTATAGGACTATTGAATACAAGAATCGAGGACAACCTTATAATCTGAATAATGAACGCCGCAAAAATTAGGTCTTTGTTTTGATATTTACTTAATAATCTGGTAGTGAGGGTAAATGTAATAAGTTCTGGAGTAGCATCAAAAAAGTATGCAAAGCCCAAACTGAGAGGGCCTCCCCCAAAGTCCATAACCAAAACTCCTAAATAGCTATAAATACCTCTTAGCACAAAACTATATACAAATACTATGATAACAACAGACCTCAAAGGCCTAATCTTTATTATTTGTTCTAGAGCTCCCCTTACAGATACATTCTCCTTCTGAATGCTAGCGCCGTCATTCTCCTCATCTATTAAAAGTATTATCAATAGAGTAATACATGTACTTATTGTTATATACCAACTATAAATCTCCCATCCATATTGCGTTAACAAAAGACCAATTAAAATTCCTGACAGCCCGTAGCCTATAGAACCCATACCTCGAATAGCACCAAACTCTTTGTCATCCCCATTAGCTTTTAGCACCCCTAAATACCATGCCTCGGAAAGAGGTACAGTTCCAGATAAGAAAAATCCCCAAAGAGATATGAGTATCCCCATAAACCAGATCTTATCCGAAAAATTAAGTGCTATTGATACAAATATCCCTACAATATTTGATAGAATTAAAAGCTTTTTAATACATTTAAGACGATCTGCCAGATAACCCAAAAAATTTTGACCAACAAAGGAAGAAAGCGTAAATATAGTTACGGCAATACTAATCTGCTTTTTAGTGAAACCTATTTCGGCAATATACATAGTGTACATACCTATAACGCTGAGCATCATCGCCCAATATGTAAACATAAAAACTTTAAATTTAGTATATCTCTTGTTTATTGTAATTCACCTCACGCTTTTTTAATAAGACCATTATCATTGGCATAATTTATGGGCTACTCTCCTAATTATATATAAAATAAGACTAAAATGATAGCCTAAAATAAAAGAGACCTCTATGAAATGACATAAAGGTTTCTATACATTCCACAAAGGTCTATCTATATACATGCTCTATCTCATTTGGGTATATACCTCAAGATGATTTTTAATAGCATCTCTTTCTCTATCATCTTCAACATCAATATATATACGATCGCCCTCTTGGGACACCTTGTAGCCTTGGAAGTTTCTACTTTCAAGATAGTCATCTATGGCTTTCACACCCCCGTCATTCTGGGTTAGCGATATTTTATCACCTATATAATCTCCATTTACATAGACATTTTGGCGATCATGAGCCATTTTCCCTCCTTCTTGAGCATCAAAATCTGTAATCATGGCAAGAGGTAGAAAGAAGAATCCATTCCCATTGTTCATCATATTCAAAGCAATTTACCTCCTTTTTAGCTAAAACATATTGTTTATCTTATTTTTAGCCAATAAAGAAGGTTTCATACTTTTTATAATATAAACATCTAAAAATAATACTCATTTTATTGGCTAACACTTGTTGATAGCCTCCATTGATTTCCGAATGTCTTCTAAAATCAATGATTGCATACTATCGTTGTATCTTTCAGGTTTCGCTTTGTGAAGGGCATCGACAACGCAACCTTTTAAATCTGGCTTATATTTTACGAGTGATGGCAATACTTTAATACATTGTCTTGCTGTGATGGACTTATCATCCATAATGTGTTTTAAGTACTTATCTATGATTTCATCGATTTTATAATCAACATCCCATTTGGCGTTAGCAGCAATAAGAATAATTCCCCTTGTTCTAATGTAAGAGTTGACATCATCCAACATCTCAACAAAACTTTCAAAAAACGGATAAACAATGGCAGAACGATTGCTTTCATATTCAAGTTGTTTTAAACATTGATAAGCATATTTATCATCGCTATGTTTCAATCCGTCAACTAAATCTTTTATTTCGCACACTATGCCACCTCCCATTATATAAATTATCCTTTCTACACATTTTCTACTAATGCATACCTTTATTTTACAACATGTAGCCTAAAAAAGCACCTATTTCTCTATACCTTGCTACTTTTTAACTAATTCTCCTAATAGCCTCTTAACCTCTTTCACAACCTGTTTATTATATGCATACGAATAACATAAACTTTATTTTTCCTTTAATACAACTTTTCCTCTAACGATACAACTTATATATTTCCAGGATTTTTTACTTATGCATTTCTGGATAATATAAAAAACCCCATATTCTATCAAAGAGTAAATAATATTCTTTTATAAAATACCTTTATCTGCCTATGGTTTATTTCCCTTAAACCTCCCTAACCCCAATACTACTTCTTTGTATTCTCCGTTGGATAAATCAGGAGTTAAGTAGAGCTCCAAATACTCATATCCCTCGACAATACCCAAACGCCTCGACATTTCTTCTATCATCAATACAGTAGGGACATCGCTATTTATTTCTATATCCATATGCTTATCTTGAAAGGCTCATTAAATATATGCCCTAAATGAATTGTTAAATATATAATAGGCAACAATAAGACCAATATTTGTTTTATTGGCGTCTCAAATCCTTCGTATTTATATGATATAAATGCAATCGTTTCATATGATAAATAGTGACTTGAAATTGAAAATACGAAAATTAAAGCACCATGGTTGTTCTTACACACTATCTACAGTAAGCTTCTCAACTTTTCAATAGACTTTCTATCCTTATGCAGTATCTCACCTGCAATTTCCCTTGAACTTTCGTCCAAGTCTCCCCTTAGAACTTTTTCAGCCATATTAACACCTTGGGTTTCACCTTCTATTGCTTTTTCTATAATTTCAGCTGTATCTGCATCTGAACCTAAATCCATGTTAAGTTTAATATCTCCCATTTTTCCCTTCATTCCAAGATTTTCATCTGGCTGTCCACCTATATCTTGTATATAGCTTGCTAATTTATCAATATTCTCTCTATGCTGTTTCTGTACTTCTTTAAAAGCTTGCTTCACATTTTCATCTTCTAGCCTAGATATAAAGTTATTGAAACTCTCGACCGCCATATATTCTCCCTGTAAAAGTTGGTTAAGTGATTCTATTGTTTTTGTGTTGGACACTATGCTAACCTCCTTAGTATTAAATTTATGCTATTTTTATTTTGTCACTAAAAGCATAAATTAATACATCCAATCAAAAAAACACCCATTTAAAAGAAATTCTAATTGTCCTACAGAATTCTTTTCAAAGGTCATTTTTGCACATTAAACTCTCCAACAACAAATATAGACTCATCATCTGAATATAGTATCTTTACAATTCTATATTTCCCCTCATCTAACTTACCATAATAGTCCCCCATAGGAAATACATCCTCCCGAGTATCATTCGGCGATAATATATATGCCATTTCATCCCATGCGGCAGTTTCCAAAGTTGGAACCACATACCAAATATCATCAATCTCCATTTCAAGACATGGTTCTTTCCCGTAAATATATTCTCTATCGGAAAAATTAGTATAACTTAAAATAATATTTTCTGTATCTGGGGCTATGACCTCTTCTTTTACTGAAAGCTCCACATCTTCCCCCTGTTGCGAAGCATCATATGTAGACTTCTCTAACTTATCCACATCCAACTTTTTAGATGCTTTACAAGCTGTCAAATTTCCAATTACTATTATCAGAATGAATATATATGCAATTTTTTTCATGGATTGACACTCCCTTCTAACTTACAATCTCTTTACACATATTACAGTTCAGGATATACATAATGATATTGATAATAATTAATACCATAAATGATATTACTATGTTTATCAATACAAACAGATATTGAGTATAGATATATGGTTGCCTAGCTGTTGAACTTATTTCATTTCACAGTCACATTCATATTGGTAGGTACTATATGTATCCAGACATTCCCTGGCATAAATTCTATCTCTTCTCCTGACTCGTTTAAAAAATGAGTAGGACTCTCTGCGTCAGACCTTTCCCATGTACCTTCATAGAATTTACCCCCTATAAAATATTGGGCCCTACCCGAGCCAAATAACTCTACCTCCTTATATCCCACTTTATTTTTTGTTCTCTCATGACGTGCATATTGTATCACTATATTGTCGATAGACAACTGTTGTTCACTCTCCCTATCAATAAAGGGAACATCTCCTACAAAACGCATATTCTCTCCTAATTTCTCATCATATCTATATTCTACCTTATATGATTTTGATGTATAGGGGATAATTACAGTACTATATGCCTCTCCTGTAGATGGTGCAGTCTCAGAAAACTTTATCTCACGTATATTTTGTTCAAAATCTATTAATTCTCTACATTGTGCAATATCTATATAGGCATTGTGAGGAGACTTACGTGAACTATCTCTCCAAAATTGATTGGTATCTATCATACCATCTATTCGCTTAATTGCTACCTTGTCAAACTGTGCTTTTGCTAGAGGGGAGCCTCCATAGTGAACAAGATATGCATCCCATTCTTGAGCAATATCTAGATAATAGTGGCGTACACTCCTGACAGGTCCTACCACTTCAGGATATTTTGAATTAAATAAGGCTAAAAAACGAGTAATACCTCCCTCAACATAGACTTCATATACCACATCTGCATCTATTAACCCTGATTGAGGCCGCGCAGCTGTAGAGTTTTCAATCATCACACCCACAGGCTCATAGGGCTCTTCTGCCTCAGCTTGTTCTATTGGTTCCTTATCTTCCACTACTATCGGTTCTATCTCTACCATATTTTCATCGTCTGTGTCATCTCGAGGTGGCTCCTTAGCAGTACATCCACATATAAGCAAAACAACGACCATGAAAATGACCAACTTTTTCATATGTTTTCACTTCCTTTGATAATTCAATATATTTCTCAAATCTACCCAAAATATGTATTTATTATATCATATTGCAACACAAGTAAGTCATTCAAATTTTAAATCTTTAAAATGAAATTCTCGATCTTCATCGGTAATTTCTCATCAAACGCTCTATATAGTTTCCCAGTTAGCATCTTTTCTTTCTCTGTCATTAATTCTTATCTCCTTATTATATATATTCTCTAAATATGAATTTAGGACGTACTATATAATGTGACCTGCTAAATATTTGATTGTGTCCTTACCTTTCACACTCTTGGTTATTCTTTTATAAGATACTCTTCTATACAAGATATATATTTCCTCTTAAAGAGTTATCGTTTTACTTTTATTGTATGAAATAATAATCAGCTATATAAAAACTATATTTTTTTATATAGCTGATTTGAAGATAAAGAAAGTCCAAAACAACACTACCTGCTTTGGACTTTGTCTGTCTTCTAAACTACTTTTATATTATATACTGTTCTTTTTTCTCAGGTCTACTATCTAATTCTGCCTTTTTCCCCTCATAACCTGGCCTTCCAAGCATTGCATATGTGGCATTTTTGCCCTCTTCTACACCCGGCTGATCAAAGGCATTTATATTCAAAAGCTCACCCATGAATGCCGTTTCCAATTCAAAAAAGTAGAGTAATTGGCCTATTGTAAATTCATTTACCTCTGGTAATGTTATAGTTCTATTTAGTTTTTTGGCCTTGAGCAATGCATACTCTGTTGCCATCTGTTCCGTCTTTATAAGTTCATTTAGCGTATGCCCACCTAAAAATGACACGGCAGGAATATCTTCATAATCATGGGGTATAGCTATTTCCTGTCTATACCTATCTACTCCCACAAAAGTTATGACTTTGTCAAAGGGACCTTCAGTGTAGAGTTGAACTTGAGAATGCTGATCGGTTGCACCAAGTGCCTTGACAGGTGTCTGGCCTGTGTATACAAGTTTCCCATCTCGGTCTATCTCTTTACCTAAACTCTCTGCCCACAACTGAGCATACCAATCCGCTACAAATTTAAGTGAATCGGCATAGGGCATCATAACAGAAATATTTTTCCCTTCATTAAACGCCATATATTGTAAGATAGCTGCCATATAAGGGCCATTTTCAAATAGAGTACTATCCTTACATTTTTCGTCCATGAAAGCAGCGCCGGCAAGCATCTCTTCAATATCTATACCACATGCCGCTGCTGGCAGAAGCCCAACAGGACAAAGTTCCGAGAACCTTCCCCCTACTCCGTCTGGTATATAAAATAGTCTAAAGTTCTCCTTCTTGGCAATCTTTATGAGGTTGCCCTTGGAGCTATCTGTGGTAGCAATAATATGCTCATTATAAGAGTCACCTAGTTTTTCCTTGAGTATGTCACGTATTATAAGGAACTGTGACATTGTCTCTGAAGTGCTACCTGACTTGGTTATGACGTTGAATACCGTCTTTTTTACATCTATAATATCAAAAAGTGCCGCCATCCTCTCTGGATCTACGTTATCTACCACATAAAATCTTGGATATCCTCCACGTTCTTCCTTGGATAGCTCATTATAGTGTATATGATTTATTGCCTGATGTACTGCAATGGGCCCTAGAGCAGAACCACCAATTCCAAGTACAACAAATACATCAAACTTTTCTTTTATCTTCTCTGCCGTAGCCAATATATCAGCCACTACATCATCCTGAACATATGGAAGTTCCATCCATTGGAGCTCCCCTGCAGCTCTCATATCTTCCAATGCTTGGGCTGCCTCTTCAAACTTAGGTTTTAATTTTTCTATCTCTTTAAAACTTATACCCTGCTCCTCTCCTATGTATTCAGTCATCATGTTATTAAAATCAAACCGTATATTCATGTCCTCTTGCCATGCCTTGTCCTCATATCTCTTCACACAGCTCACTCCTTAATCAAATGTCTTATATGATATTATTCCCAATATTCACAATGATATTTTATCACAGTCTCTATGTAACTTCACCCCTGTTTCTAAGAAAATTCTTCTATATACCCATGTCCTTTTCTATCATTTGGAAGTGCCCATGCAATCATGCTCCCCTTACCTAGGTAGCATTGTATTGATTTTCCACTTATCTTTTCTATATGTACATATGACCGCACCATTCTCGTCTGTCCTATATAATGGTATATCCCTTGCCTCAAATCTTGCTATTACATCGAGATTTGGATGCCCAAATGAATTATTGCCAACCTGTATAACTGCCAATATGGGCTCTACACTTTCTATCCACTCCTCAGTAGAAGAGGTGATGCTACCATGGTGTGCGACCTTTAATATATGAGATTTTACTTGTCCTTTTGCCAATCTTTTCTCTATTTCTTCCTCTATATCTCCAGTAAACAAAAGAGAGGTATCTTTGTATTTAGCCTGGATTACAATGGATCGATTATTTTCATTGTCTGTCGAGATTTCACTATGAGGATGTAATATTGAAAATATCATCTGTTTTCCTATCAAATAAGTTTGCCTATCTTCTCCCTCCAATACAGTTATATCCTTCCTATCTAAAATATCCATAATGTCGTCAAACATTTCATTTTTTTCATAAGGTGGATAATATAAAAATGCATCAGTAGGTATATCCTCCAATACTTTCAATAATCCTCCCACATGGTCATCATGCCAATGGGAAGCCACTACAAGATCTAAGTTTGAAACTCCATTTTTGAGTAGAAATGGTACTACAATATGCGAACCCGTATCAAAATCTGATTCGTAATCCCTATAGGGATTCCCCCCTGCATCTATCAATATATGTTTCTTATCAGGAGTTTGTATGTATATACAATCACCCTGTCCAACATCCACAAATACTACCTTGAACTGGGAGGGGCATATATATTTAAAAGATATGAATACCATTATAGAACATAGAATTATAGAATATGCCCTCTTTTTATTGAACTTATGACTTTCATAGGATAGTAACCAAATAAAGAGATAATAAGATATTATTATAAGTATGGATGGAGATATAACTGTAATGCTAGATAAGGGAATGGTCTCTATTAGATAATTACCTCTTATTAATATAAATGATAGATATCCTATGCTTAGCCCGATTAACTTTGCTAAAAAAGGCATAACAAGAGCAAATATGAGTAGCATAAATCCCAATTGAACTATTAACCCGGCAATTGGTACAAACAATATATTCGCTAAAATAGATAACGGTGATACTATATTATAATGGTATGCCACAAGCATTCCCACGCCCAGCTGAGCACAGATAGGTACTATAAGAATATCAGCCAATCGCTTAGGTATAAAATATAATCTATCTTTTAAAAGAGGGTATAGGAGTATTATGCCTGACACTGCTCCAAACGACATCTGAAATCCTACATCAAAGAGCCGGCCTGGATTTACCAAAAGTATTATAAGTGCTGCAAATGCCAAGCTATTCGCCCTATCCTCTGGCCTATTTAAGGCATATCCTCCTAAAGATATGATAGCCATTATTGTAGCACGTATAGCCGATGTCGGCGCACCAATCAATATACAATATGTAGTTAAAACTCCTGTCTGTACAAAAAAAGCAGTGGTTCGCCTCAAGTAAAATCGCTTTAATATGAGATCCATTCCCATCATTATGAAACCTACATGAAGCCCTGAAATCGCCAGGATATGTGCTGTTCCTGTCTTCGAAAAATTATCCCTTATATCCGATGGAAGATCCCATCGATGTCCTAATATCATGGACTTTAAGAGCGCATTTCCATCTCCTGGTACATACTTCTCTATAGTTTTAGCCATCCACATGCTCATGTACTGTAGTGGTTTTGGTCGACATTTTTCCATTTCAAAACGGGAGGTCACCTTAAACTCATCTACAGACATTGTATTATATATATATTGATTTTTGAGATATAATCCATAGTCAAAACCCTTGGGATTACGTTGACCATATGGCTTTTTCAACTTCCCTTGAAATTTTATTTTGTCTCCAAGCATATAGGGACTGTCATCATATATATTGTCTTCTTGAGTTTTATATACTGTAAGTAGTATATTTGTAGTTGCGAAAAACTGCTTATCTTCACAAATTATGCTCTCTGTCCTAACAGTATATACAACTCTATTATCATAATGACGAGGAAAATCTATTACATCTCCTATTGCTGTTATTTCCGTATCTACATAGTCACTGAGAGGTCCTTCTTCCTGAAAGAAAAAAATCCCCCTTAGCCAGCCTATAAGTAAAAACATTATGAGTATGTATATAAAATCCACTCTATGACTAAATTGGAGGTATAAGAGGAAGAGAAGTAATATGAACGCACCAGATAAAAGTATAGAGATATTTATGGATATGTAGTAGGATAAGACTATACCAAATCCATAAGCAAATACAATCCATATAATAGGGCGTCTCACCCAAATTTCCATACGTCCGGCTGCCACTTAAATCCCCCCGAATAAGAATTGTTGGAGTAAATAATGACATTAATGTAAAATATAGATTATTATATCATAAAGTAGAATAGAAGAACAAACTTATTAAATATATGAACTTGCATTTTGGGAATTCCTGCAATTGAATTATGCTAATATCGTATACACATAGAATCTAACATTTATGCTATATCTAGTACTACAAAAGACTTGCTTAGCCAAGCAGATATTGATATCAGCTCTAGCATAGATGCAACTATACCTTCAATCAAACCTTACTATATAGCCACCTAGAGCAATTTTAAAACTACTAAGTATCCATAAACTTATGTTAGTGCAAAAAACCCCATAGTTTCAGGAACTTTCGCTCTATAGTATATTTCTATACTTTGCTTATCTGCTCCTACTATATCTCAAATAACTCATTGTTTGTTTCCCATTATATAGAATATAACACTACCGTAGTGTCTGTAAATTGTTTCCGGACAATAAATTTAGAAAATGCCATCTTCTTTTTAGTTTGATTGGTGACTTTCCTCTAAATCTCTACAATAATATTATTCTATATATGTACTATTAATCCTATAATAATAGTCCTAAAACTCAAATTACAATGATTGAGCTTTAGGACTTGACTTTTTACCAGCTAATTCTATCTCGCCCGCTTTTATCAATGTTTCCTTTGTAATCAGTGGTCCCACAAGTTCGTAGATTACCGTTGCTGCAAGAACTATAGTTCTAACAGCTACTCCATAAGGTGAAGGCAATATTCGTTGTGCCACCATGGACAATCCTATGGCAACACCTGCCTGCGGAATTAGTGTATAACCTAGGTATTTTTGTACCACCTTAGGAAATTTTGCAATCTTTGCGCCTATATTGGCGCCAAGTATTTTACCTATAACTCTAAATACTACATAGGCTATTCCTAAAAATCCTACCTCCTTGAGTACTGACAGTTCTAATTGAACACCTGCCAATGTGAAGAAAGCAAGCAATATGGGAGGATTAAATCTCTCAGCTACAGTAAAAATCCTCTTATTATTTGGAATTAAATTTGTTAAAGTTGCCCCCACCATCATACAAGCCAACAATGATGAGAGATCAAAACTTATGGCAATTCCTGCCGTAGCAAATAAAGTAGCTATTATCATAGATAAAAGCTGATCTTCACCCCTCGCCTTTTTAGATATAAATGCAAGAAGTATGCCCATTATAAGCCCTATAAACAGAGCAAGGACAATTTCAAAGATTGGTCCAAATATAATTTCTAAAATAGAAAGCTTCTGCGAATCATCTATCAGTGCTTTTGCAATTGCTGTAAGTATACCAAATGCGATTATACCTACAGCATCGTCCATAGCCACCACTGGTAGAAGAGTATCTACAATAGGACCCTTTGCCCTATACTGGCGTATTACCATGAGAGTAGCCGCCGGCGCGGTAGCCGCAGCTATAGCTCCTAGCACTAAGCTAAAGGGTACGGGTTGCTTAAATATAAATATCATAGATAGTATAACTAACAATGTGGCCATCAATGCCTCACACATAGTTATAATAAGAACTCCAGTCCCGAGTTTTTTTAAGTTTTTTATGTTAAATTCACTGCCAATACTATAGGCTATAAAAGCTAAAGCTATCTCCGAGATGATTGATAGCTCTTCTGCCCCCTCCTTAGGTATGATACCTAAAACAGAGGGTCCTATTATTAATCCTGCTATGAGATAGCCTGTCACATTTGGAAGTTTTATTTTTGATAATAATTTTGCCAAAAACATTCCTGTAAATAATATTATAGCTATATTAAATAAAGTGTGCATTCTAATATATCATCCCTTACTTTGTTATTCCTTCAACTATACCTATGGGTAGTGTAAACATTATACCTACCCCCTCCCTATTTAAATCTCCAACCACATCCCTTACACATTGCATAGCTATTGGGATCTTTGCCTCTGGGAGTACAGTAAATATGGTCTTATTAAATGGCCTATTTTCATTTAACATCATCTTTAAAGAGCCAAATAGTGGGACATCATCACCGTATTCATTTGCAAGTACTCTTACCATTCCCATGCTATCTATTATAGTAGCTCCTCTAATATCATTATTCTGAAATTTCATAAGCAAATCGTCCAGTAAATCTATCTCATTTAGTACAATAACTAATACTTCCATCTTATCCCTCCCTCTTTTAACTTCTCTATCTCTAAAATATGTAAACAATAATATTTTATCACTAACTTGCTATATACACAATTATTGAATATATCTACATTACCTATATCCCAATAACAATTACATTTATATATTTGTGAAAATATACTCTAATCCTTTTTTATATAAGTCCTCTTATGATGCAAAATATGAACATGAAATTTCGCTATTTCAATTCTACTATAGATGCAATTATACCAAGCCATAACATCACTCTAAGAAAAAAGACACCCTTTCGGATGTCTTTAAAGTTTTAACCTAAAGCTCTATTCTGGTAAATTATCAATAGCATATTTTGCTTCTTCTTCTGTAAACTGTTCACCGTGCTCAGAGATTAATTGATCATATATAGCATTCGGTGACATAGCCATATCATCTTGATATATGATTGCTTTTTGCAGAGCATTTTCTTTCCAATCGGTTTCTACATTATCAACAGCATATTGCGCAGCTTCTTCGGAAAAGTTTTCTCCATATTCAGATACGAGTTGATCATATAGCCCAGCTTTTGACATATGCATTTCATTAGCGTACACATGTGCTTTTTTTAGCGCAGACTGATATTCTTTGGGTATATCATTTTCTGCCTCTTCAGACGGTTCTTCAGTTTCTTCTTTTTCTTCTTGCGTCGAGTCTTCAGGTTCCACATTGTCCTCTATTTTATTAGACCCTGCATCTCCAACGACTTCCCTTGGTGTGTCTTTATCTCCACCATTACCTATAGCACACAAAAAAACTATTACTACAATAACCCAAAACCACCATCGTTTAAATATGGATTTCTTTTGTCTTTCTGCCAAGTTTTATCCCCCCTGATAGTTTTGTACATTATATCATATCTTAAAATATTATTCTACTTTCATTGTAGTCGGGTATGTGTCAAGTATGTAGAGAAGTCAAACATATGTGACACAGACCTCTGAAAATTTCTCTGGATAGTG
>CALKWW010000047.1 GCA_938003945.1 uncultured Bacillota bacterium
AGTTTTCTCTGATGCTTTTCTTGGTCGCAATTTTTCTCATTTGTTTGCCTCCTTTGGTTTCTTTCCATATGTTCCACCTTTTTCTAAATATCCATTGCATGTTTCTATTGCACTGGTGTTGTTAGCCTCGCTACACCATGGACAATCGCTTAGAGGGCATTCAAGGGGGATTGTTCCAAATTTGTTTTCACATTTATAACAAAGACAATTCTTACACTTGGTTGTCATTTTTTACCCTCCTTTTTTCTAACTCGTAGCCTAGTCGCATTAGTTGTCCGTAAAGCCATCTATTTTCCATTTTTAATTCTTTGTTTTCTTTTTTTAATTGATTTACGTTTTTCATGTCAGCCTCCTAATTTAACCTATAGTTAAGGTCTGGCCCTTCTAACTCCACAATATGACCCTTACACCTTTCGATAATCCTACTGCCTACGCCCTCATCAAATTCTAGTAACTGATCTGTGTAGTACTCGCTTGAGATAATCATTGGGGCACATTTCAAGTATCTATAGTTGATAATCTCAAACATTGCTCTTATATCTGCGTCATTTACTCTATTTCCGTTTACTGCTCCCTTAAATAGATCATCTATCATTAAAACGCTTGCACTTTTGTATTGATTGATCTGCCTCGCATAATTGAGATCGTCACCTGCTGCTTGCTTTATTTTCATGATGTCATCTCGATATTGCATATAACGTACTCCTATACCTCTGCGCATTAGTTCATTGGGTACAGCTATTGACAAGTGTGTCTTGCCTGATCCTACTTGTCCCAAGAAAGCTATGCTGTTGTTCTGCGTGCCTTTTATTTGCTCAAATTCTTGCACATACTTTACTGCTGTGTCTCTTGCTTTTTTTGTACGCTGGAATTTAACTTTAAAGTTTCTAAATGTTTTTTGCAGGAATATATCTGATATGCCTGACTGTTCTAGCATTTTGTTATAGTGCTTAACTTCCCTGCAGTCGCAAGGCATTGCCGTGTTTGACTTTTCGTCTATGACCCATTCTGTATCTTTGCATTTTTCACATTGAAATTCTTTTGTGTCATCATCAGGCAAGGAACTTGTCTTTATTCTGCCTAAAGTATCTCGCAGCATCGCTTCCAGTTGTTTCTCCTCCGTCGTCATTGTCATATTTTCCCTCCAATACCTTGATGATGTTGTTGTCATTCTTTATGAGCCAGTCAAAATCGGCTTTCCAACCTCTATCATTCTGGCCAGTACAAAAGTCACTAGCCTCAACCTTCTCAAAGGCCTCTTGGAATGTGTCTATATTGAAGTCAAGTTGTTTCCATCTAGCTTTCAAGTGTCTTTTTCTCGTAGACGATACTGACCTTACTTTTGATAGTGACTTACATATAGAATTGTAAAGTTCTTTAATTTCTTCATAAGGGACAGGCGGTTCCTTATCTTCTATCTCTTTCTCTAACTCTTTATCTATATCTAACTCTATCTCTATATCTGTCGGACATTCAGTGGACGCATCTTGGACATTGTCCTCTATTTGTTGGACATTGTCCTTTCTTTCTAATAATTCTTTGTTTTTTTGTCTTTGAATTCTTTTTTGTTTGGCCCACCCCGTCTCGCTACCTATCATGTTTTGCGTCTCTGACATAAATAAAGTTCCATCATCCCATATCTCCATAAGGTCTAATTTTGTGAATAGGTCTATAGCTACTCTAACCGTGTCTATATCTGTGTTTGTGATAGCTGCCAACATCTCTGGTGTGTATGGTATAACGTCTCTGAACCTTAATTCTCCTTCTGTTTTAATAGATTTTAATAGTAGTTTTAGATAAAAAATAATATAATCTTTGCCATTCTTCATATTCTCTATAACCTTTATCTCTTCACGATCAAAGAAGTTTTCGTTTAGTTTGAGCCAGTAGTATCGTTTATTACCTGACATTCACTTATCACCTCTGGAATCCATACTATATCCCCCTCTTTAAGTTCGTGTGGTTTTATACCTGATTTTTCTATCATCTCGTCTACGATTATTCTTATATCCTCCCTATACCCGTTGTTTTGTGCATCTCGCGCCAGTCCCCAATATGTATCTCCATACCCTACTTGATACTTTCGGTATGAGATGTTTTGTTTTTCGACTGGCATAAAAACTGCTAATATGGTTATAATTAATATGCTTGTGAACAAGGTAAATCTTGCCTTGTTTTTTATACGGAGCCGACTGGTGATCGGCTCCTTTTTAATGTTCATTCTTCAGCCTCCCAATTTTCTAGTAATGGCAAACATTCAACAAAATAGCTATCCCATTTAGATCCATTGTTTTTATTTGCCCATTCAGCGTATTCCTTTGCCTCTTCTTCTGTTTTAAATAAAAACTCTATGCCTTTGGTGGGATTGCTATATACCCCATTGCTGACAGTGTCCTCTACTACAGCGTAAACTGTTATAAGTCTGGTCTTTTTCATTCTTCAACCTCCTGTACGTGATAGTCAAATGTAATCATTATGCATCCTCCTT